>JAAUUG010000156.1 GCA_012031195.1 Oscillatoriales cyanobacterium SM2_1_8 | reverse complement strand
TGGGCATGATCCGGCAACCCCTGGGAAAGCAAAATCAAATCCAAATCCGTTGGCAACGGTCGGGCGATCGCCGTTTTGCTTCAAACAACCAGGTCGCACCGCCAAAGCTGAGGGGCCCACCAACCAGGGATCCACCAGAATCCGCCGACCGCCCATCTCCCACAACCACGTATTGCTGTCGAGCCACGTCAAACGCATGGGGAGCCTTTCCGCCAAAATCCCCCCCAGCATAGGAGATGGCCAAGGTCTTGGCAAGTTGATGCCCAACCGTGGGTACCGTTTTCTGGCAAAAAAAGTTGACCCGTTGGCAGGTCAAAGGGCAAGACCTTGGACTACAGTCCCCGTGGTCAATGCTGTTGTTCGATGGGGGTATCGATGGCGAGGACTTCGGGGGTTTCGTAGTATTCGGGCAACAGTTCCCGCTGGGTGACCGTCCCCAAATCCGCTTCGATCGCGGCGGTGGCGGCCAAGCAGTTGGTGCCTTGCCCCCCCAGCACCCGTTCGGTGATTTTGCCGCTGCGGTCGATGGTGTATTCGATGCGCTGGTATTCGGCCATGGCTTGCGTGGGTGGAGGGCTGATGGCAGTATACCCCAGGGGTTTGGGCAAAGCATGGTGTTGGCTTGGCAAGATGGCGATGCAACCATCGCGTTGGCCCCGGGCGATCGCCGCTGGGTGGGGGACGGTTTGGGGTTGCGGCGGTTGGCATGGCTGACGTCGCCCTATCCCGCAATGCGATGGCAGGGGCAGGCAGCGAGCGCGATGGCCCCCCATCTCTGGCGGCGGTGGGTGGTGTGGGTGGGGGCCGAACCGGAATTGTTGGGCATGGCGGCGCGGGCGGCGATCGCCTATCCTTTGCAGTTGCGCGGGATCGCGGCGGCGGAAATCGAGCGGCGGACGGAATTTTGGGCGGAGCGGTTGGCGCTGCCCCCGACGGTTTGGGGGGTGTCGCCTTTGGCTTTGGCGCGGGAGCAGCAAAAACAGGTTGCTTTGGTGCGGGCGTTGGCGATCGAACCGCCGGTCTTGCTGTGCGATCGCCCCGGGTTGTACCTGTCCCCCGCCCTCGGCGATCGGTTTCGGCAGGCTTTGGTCGATTTGCCCGAAAGCATTGTGGTGGTGCACGACGATCCCAGCCGCTGGCCGGGCTGGTTGCCCCTGACCCCGGCCGAGGCGATGGATGACTTTTGAAGCCCAAATTGGCCAGCGGTTGTTGGCTTGGTACGACGCCCATCGCCGGGACTTGCCGTGGCGGCACACCCGCGATCCTTACCGCATCTGGATTTCGGAAGTGATGTTGCAGCAAACCCGGGTGGATACGGTTAGGCCGTACTACGAACGGTGGATGGCGCGGTTTCCCAACGTTGAAACTTTGGCCCAAGCGCCCTTGATGGAGGTATTGCGCCATTGGGAGGGGTTGGGGTATTACCGGCGGGCGCATCAGATCCATGGCAGTGCGCAGAGGTTGCACGGTGGGGGGGAATGGCCCCGCACTGCCCCCGCCCTCCAACGGTTGCCGGGGATCGGGCCCTACAGCGCGGCGGCGATCGCCTCGATCGCTTTTCAGGAGCCGGTGGCCGCCGTCGATGGCAACGTGCGGCGGTTGATTTGCCGGGTGTTTGGCCTCGATACCCCCCCTTGGCGATCGCCCCACGGAACAAGCGGTGCAAACCTTGGCCCAGGCCTGTTTGAATCCGCAGCGCCCCGGCGACACCAACCAAGCGTGGATGGATTTGGGGGCTACGCTGTGCACGCCCCGCCGCCCCCAGTGCGATCGCTGCCCTTTGCAGACCCTGTGCCAAACCCAAGGCGATCGCCGACCCGTCCCCAAACCACGGCCGGTCGTACCGTTGCAACACCGGCTGATCCTGATTCCTTGGCAAGGCGATCGGGTAGGCATTTGGCCGGCCGGCGGGGCCCTGTTGGCGGGAACTTGGGAGTTTCCCGGCTGCGAAGTCGCGGATCGCACCGGTAGCCCGACCCCGTACCTGCCCACTTTCCAAGAAACCTATGGGCTAACCTTAGAGGTGGGCCCTTGGCTGGCCGATGTGAACCATGCCTACAGCCATCGTCGGTTGCGGGTGCGGGCCTACCAAGCCATCAGCCCTGCCGACGGCAGCGGTGGGCGTTGGGTGTCCCCGCCGGAACTCCTGGACTACCCCATGGGCAAGGTTGCCCGCACTTTGGCCCAGGCCCTCCCGGTGCTCCCCCCTCACTTTTCTAGTTGTTTTGCATATGTTGATGAGACAAAATAGGTCGGGTCGCAGGGGCGAAGCCCCCGTACTGGTTTTATGGCTCAAGGAAAACCGTCTCAATTTTAATTAAAATAAATACAACTTCTCCTATGGACAACCTGCCCGCAAACCTGCGTCAAACCCTAACCCGACTGCAAAAACTCAGCGACGACAAGCAGCGCTACGAACAACTCATTCACTACGGCAAAAAAGTCACGCCCCTGCCGCCGGAGCGCTGCATCGAGGCCAACCGCGCCCCCGGTTGCGTCTCCAAGGTCTACATCGAAGCCAGCCTGACCCCTGAAGGCACCGTGGCCTATGCCGGAGAAGCCGATGCCCTCATCGCCAAGGGTTTTGTGGGTTTCCTCAGCACAGCCCTTGCCGGTTTGCCGCCCCAAACCATTGTCCGATCTGCCCGCCGACCTGCTGGGGGCCACCGGGTTGGCGGTTAGTTTGACCCCCTCCCGCGCCAATGGCTTCCTGAGCGTGTTTCGCACCATGCAAACCCAAGCCGCGGCCCTCCAAACACCGGGCGATCGCTAGGTTGGGTTGACGCTTTGCGCCCGCTGCCCACCTCGCTGTATTCGAGGGTTCCGCTCCCCTTTCCCGTTCTGGGAGAAAGGGATGGGGGCCTGTTTCCTGGCAGGGCTTCGACTGCGCTCAGACCACCCTCGCGGGGAAAGTGAAGTTGGACGGTGCCGATGGGCTCGACGCCCTCAATGCCAACAAAACCTGGGCGGACGCGAGCCAACCGGCCAAAGGGCCCAAGACAGGGGCTGGGGAATTCCGTAGGATTAAGCCGCTTTTTGCAAGATAAAGTCCGAGGGTTGCGGTGTTCGACCTCCTCACCAATTTCCTGTTGGTGGTTTTGGTGCTGGCGCTGTTTGTGTGGGGGTTTCAGAGCCTGCCCAAAGAAGCGTTTCGCTACCTGGGGCTGTTTTTGTTTTTCCTGATTTTGGTGGTGGGGGGGATCAATTTCCCGCTGGCGGCCCAACCCATCCCCAAAACCCTGATCGACGTCGTGACCCTGCCCCTAACCGCAGCGGGTTTTGTGTTGATTGCGGTGTTTTTCAATTGGCGCAAAGCCAAAGACATCCGCAGCAACAAGGATGTGGACAACAAAAACCTGCAACGGAGCCTGCGCCAAGGTTTGCTCTGGGCTTGGGTGGCGTTGGCGGTGTTGGCCAACAACGGGGTGTCCGATTTGCTGACCGCCTACCTGGAGGTGCAAGGGGAAAATGCCGTGGAGCAGTCCTTGCGCCGCAATGCCTTAACGTTGGGGGAGGCGGCGCTGTTGCCCATTCGCTTGCAGCAATTTGATGTGATTGCGGTGCTGTCGGGGGGAACCGTAGCGTTGCCGCCGCCGCCACCGGTGCCAGAAGCGCCCAGGGCCAACCTGCCCCCCTACGATCTGGATGGCGCCACGCCTTGGAATGTGCGGTTGGGCCCCGGCAGCGATCGCCTGTTGCAGACCCAGCGCATCTTGGAGCGCCACCGCCGCTTGGGTTTGCCGTTGCCCTTGGTGTTTTTGAGCGGGGGCACGCCGGCCTACCAACGCGATCGGGCCCGACCCAACAACTATCCTTGCGGGATTGACGGCACGGGGCGATCGCCGGGGGAAATCGAAACGGAAATTGCGGCCCTGCGGTTCGATCGCCGGTACGGGTCGCTGTTTCCGAACGCGGGGCCGCAGGATCCTCCCCCCCCGGGTTTTGCAACGGATCGATGGGCAGAATACGGAAAGCGTACGGCAGGTTGCCGTGGTCGCCGCCGACGACATGTGTGCGGTTTTGCGCAACGATTTTGACCTCCCCGCCAGCCAAATCGTGTTGGACGAAGCCGGCTACGATTTCCGCCGCAGCGCCGAGTCGTTGCGGGAGACCTTGAAGGTTTTGGGCGATCGCAACCTGGTGGACTTTGGCGATCGGGTGCCCCGGGTGTTGGTGATGGTGCCGGCGTTGCAAGGAGCCCGGGCCTTTCTCACCTTCCGCCAGACGGGGTTCGCCGTGGTGCCGTTTTTGACGGATTACCGGGTGGAACCATCCCGACGGCCTTGGCCCCTCCATCCCAAGCGCCGGGTGTACTTCCGTCCCAACTTTTTGTTGTTTAGTGCCGAGGGTTTTGCCCAGGCCGATGCGGCGTGGCAAGAAATCAAATCTTTGGGTTTGTATGCCATCCGGTTCTGGATTCGCCCGCCCCTTACCGATCCCAGTGCTAGGATCGCGGGCAATCGCGCTTCGGGTTAAACCAATGCTTCGATACTTGTGGAGCCTCGCTCTGGTGGCGGGGACTCCGGCGGACTGGGGCCACGGGTCGGGTGTCCGTAGTAGACATGAGTTCAGAGAACCGCGAGGCGGGGTGCTAGGATAGTCCGACGCTAGGAGTGTCTGGAATCTCCAGGCTGAGATCACATCCTCAGAACCCGATCCGGCTCATACCGGCGTGGGAAAGCCTATATTTGCGAGAACCTATGACTGTTGCCGTTTCCATCCCTACGCTGCCCCGTCGCGGCGAGTTTCGTGGTACCCAGATGCTTTGCGCCCGTCAGGGCCTCATCACCGAAGAAATGCAGTATGTGGCCTGGCGGGAAAACCTGCCCGTGGAATTAGTGCGCTCGGAAGTGGCTCGGGGTCGGGCCATCATCCCCGCCAACAAAAACCACACCACCCTGGAGCCCATGGCGATCGGCATTGCCTTCGCCTGCAAGGTGAATGCCAACATTGGCGCTTCCCCCAACGCTTCCAACATTGAAGAGGAACTGGTCAAGTTGCGCACGGCGGTCAAATATGGGGCCGATACGGTGATGGATTTGTCTACTGGGGGAGGCAGCCTGGATGCCATCCGCACCGCCATCATCGAAGCTTCGCCGGTGCCCATCGGCACGGTGCCGGTGTACCAAGCCCTGGAGGCGGTGCACGGCCGGGTGGAAAACCTCACGGCCGATGACTTTTTGCACGTCATCGAGAAGCAGGCACAGCAGGGGGTCGATTACCAAACCATCCACGCCGGCATTTTGATCGAACATTTGCCCCTGGTCAAAAACCGGATTACGGGGATCGTGTCGCGGGGGGGCGGCGTGCTGGCCAAGTGGATGTTGCACCACCACAAGCAAAACCCCCTGTATACCCACTTTGACGACATCATCGAAATTTTCCGCAAGTACGATGTTTGCTTCAGTTTGGGGGATTCGTTGCGGCCGGGTTGCCTGCACGACGCTTCGGATGCGGCCCAGTTGGCGGAACTGAAGACCCTGGGGCAATTGACCCGGCGGGCTTGGGCCCAGGATGTGCAGGTGATGGTGGAGGGCCCGGGCCACGTACCGATGGATCAAATTGAGTTCAACGTGCGCAAGCAGATGGAGGAATGTTCGGAGGCGCCGTTTTATGTGTTGGGACCCCTGGTCACCGACATTGCGCCGGGGTACGACCACATCACCTCGGCGATCGGGGCGGCTTTGGCCGGTTGGTACGGCACGGCCATGCTGTGCTACGTCACCCCCAAGGAACACCTGGGTTTGCCGAACGCCGAAGACGTGCGCAACGGGTTGATCGCCTACAAAATCGCGGCCCATGCGGCCGACATTGCCCGCCATCGTCCGGGGGCGCGCGATCGCGACGATGCCCTGTCCACCGCCCGTTACAACTTCGATTGGAACCAGCAGTTTGCGTTGTCCCTGGACCCAGATCGGGCGCGGGAATACCACGACGAGACCCTGCCGGCGGACATCTACAAAGAGGCGCAATTCTGCTCGATGTGCGGCCCCAAACACTGCCCCATGCAAACCAAAATCGACGACGGGGCGATCGCCGAGTTGGAACAGTTTCTCGCTCAAGAAGGCTAATCCGGGGGTGGGGCCCAGGTCTGGCGTGGGTTAGGGCCGTCCGGCTGTTACAATCGCCAAGGTCCTGCCGACACTCCACCATGTTGCATCCCAATTTGTTTCCCTTTGGCGCTTAGGGATGGGGACCGCCAAGCTGGATTTGGTGCTGTTGGCGTTGGAGGCCTTGACCGGCATCACTTCGGAAGCGATGCTGCAAACGGCGCAGGAAGTTGGCGTGGCCCCCATTCTGCGCGATCGCGTCACGTTGTGGCGGTTGCGGCAGGCCAATCCCTGGCGGCAGGGGCGGGGTCGCAAACGCCTGGATGTGGTCGAGGCGCAGGCGTTGGTGGCGGTGGGCAGCCCGGTTGGCGCAGCAGCACCATGGGGCCATCCGCGAAGCCGTGGCGATTTGGGAAGAAGGCAGGTTGCAACATCCCCCCTTGGTGGATTACTTGGAACGATTTGCCGACCTCTGGCGCGATCGCCTGACGCCGTTGCCCCCGCCCCAAGTGGAGGCGATCGCTGGCAAACTGTTGATGGATTTGTTGTTTTATGGGGGGCCGGCCGGCAGCCAACGGCTGTGGTTGGCCCTGTTGGATGAAGGATGACAACCGAACGGCTCTACGAAACTCCCCTGTGTCGCCTGCGCTGCGATCGCCAAGGGTTTTGGCTGACGGTGGGCGATGCCGAAATTCAGGGCGATCGGGCCCGGTTGCGGCGGTGGAGCCGAGCCACGGAGCGCTACGTTGCCGGTTTTCTGCGGGGTTCGGAACCGATCGCCACCCACCGGCTCACGGTGGACGGGGAAACCTATGTGCTGACCACCCTGCAAATGTTCGATCTATTCACGGCCCTCGCCGATGCCCAAACCGAAATCCAAGCTGGGACGGTGCCCTTGCCCTGGGTGGGACTGCTGGGGGGACTTGGCTTTGGGTTGGGGGCCGCCCTCACTTTTGCCTGTTGCCCCGCGCTTAGTGGTAATGATGATAACGCCATTT
>JAAUUG010000155.1 GCA_012031195.1 Oscillatoriales cyanobacterium SM2_1_8 | reverse complement strand
GCCTATTTCGGGCGAATCCGCTCGACTGTTGGGTTGGTACCGGCTGTTTCCCGATTTGTTTTTGGAGCAATGCCGACAGGCCACCCTTTACAGTTGTTTGGGGTTGTTTTGGGAAGTGATGGCCCCGGTCTTCTTTGAAATGTCCGACATTTACGATGAGGGGGGATTTCAGGGGGTGCCCGACGCCATGAATTTCCTGGTGAACGGCATCTTTGCGATCGCGGGCGGCCGATTTATCACCATGTGTACATCGGTCAAGAGCGCTATGAATTGGTGCCGAAAAGCAAAGGGTTTACCTGGCTCTACGAAGCGGCTTTTCCCTACGTCGAAGCGGTGTTTTACCGTACGGCCCCGTTCCGGGGCACCAAATCCTACAACGCCCAGGCCGGGCAAATTCCCGCCCACCAAGAGGATTTTCACTATGGGGTGTTGTATGCCGACACCTTTCCGGTGGGTTCCGCCGGCATTCCGCCCACCTTGCTTTCCCAAGACATGTTGCACTTTTTGCCGACGTACATGCTGGATTATTACCGCCAACATTGTCGCGGCGAAGACGATATGTTGGTGCAACTCACCGTCAGCTTTCAGCGCTCGATGTACAACGTGACTTCGGCGGTGATTCAGGCGGGCCGGGCGGCCTTTTTGTATCCCTTGGACGATCCCAATCCGCGCCACCGCCAGCAGAACCGGGCCTATTTTGAGGGGCAGTTGTGCCGTTTTGCCCGCACCGACTACGGCATTGACCAAGCCTGCCGCGTCAACTACATTCAGAAGCAAAGCTATCGCTAGCGGATGGCGGTGGTTCCGAAATTTCTCCTGTAGTCATTTTCTTCGACGTTTCAGTGGGGTGTGGGGCTACGCACTTGAGGGCTCTGCCCTCAAACTCCCTTCTTACAACAGCTTCCAAATTAGGCCGCGTAAGTTCTGAAGACTGAAACGGTTTTCCCTGCCCAGCAAAAGTCCAATAGAGCCCGTGCGGGGGCTCCGCCCCTGCGACCCAGCTTATTTTGTCTCATCGTTACGTAAAACGACCATATACCTCACCCCCAAAAATTCTATGGCTTCCATTGTGGATATTGCCGTTAGTGCCGGCAGTTTTGAAACCCTGGTCACAGCGGTCAAGGTCGCGAATTTGGTGGATACCCTGGGCACCGGCGGGCCGTTCACGGTGTTCGCCCCCAACGATGCCGCCTTTGCCAAGCTGCCGCCGGGCACCATCACTTCCCTGGTGCAAAACATTCCCCAGCTCACCCGCATTTTGTGCTATCACGTGGCCGCCGGGGTGTACCGCCAAAGCGACTTGCGCGGGCTACCTCGCCTGGCCAGCCTCGAAGGCTCCGATTTGTATGTGAATTTCCCCGCAGACTTGGCGACAGGGTTTGAGGTGAACAACGCCATGGCGATCGCCGCCGACATTGAAGCCGACAACGGCATCATCCATGTTTTGGATACGGTGGTGTTGCCGCGCCCCCACTGGTTTGACGGCATCATGGCTGCCTGATCATGCATCTGTAGAGATGGGATCTCAACGATGAGAATGCTTCGGAAAGCCCCTCTGGGTTGGGATTCCTGATGTCCCCTCACCCCCAGCCCCTCTCCCAGGAAGGGAGAGGGGAGTAAAGGCAATCAAAACAATCACAGTCGTGCCACTTTTAATTAAACCGACTATATCCACAGCCGAACTCACGTTTGTAGAGGGCAAACAAATACCGGGGGAAACAACGCCCCCATTTCCGCTATCATCCAAACCATTCCTGTGGAGAGCTATCTATGACCCAACCGATGGATTTAGGGAGTCAAGCTGTGGGTGCCGACGCTGTGGACGCGGCGATCGCCCAAGGTCAAGACTTGGACGGCAGCCCCATCCCCCCGGCGATGCTGGAGTTGTATCAAAGCGTGATGGCCCTCGAAGCCCAACGGCAACGCAGCGGCGTCACCAAGACCATGCGATCGCGCATCGTGCGGATTGGGGCCAAACACCTCAGCCAGGCAGAATTGGACACCAAACTGACCGAGGCCGGCTGGGAAGGTCTCAAACCCAAAGAAATTGCTTTCTACTACGGCTAAATGTTGTTTGGAAAGTCTGAATGTCCAGCGTGGGCTAAACCAAAGCAAAATGACCAATGGCTTTTTGGGGCTGGGGTTGTAAGCTAAGACAGGTGAAAGCGTGACCAGGGGCGTGAAGATGTACGAAGGCAGCCGCACGACGCAAGCAGAATTGTTTACGTCCCCCGAGCTGGCCGCCAACTTGAGCGGTACCGGTGCCGAAGACTTTGGCATTTTTCGGATTCTGTGGCTCAGCTTCAAGCGACGTTGGCTTTTGGCCATCGTAATTTTCAGCACCGTTACCATCGCGGCCAGCTGGCGCACCCTGCAACAAAAACCCTCGTTTCAGGCCAGCGGCGAACTGCGGCTGAAGCTGGAGGGTTCGACCGACTTGTCCGGTGCCCTCCGGCTAAACCCTTTCGAGACCTTGGGCGGAAGTCCCATCGCCACCGAAATTCAGGTCATGCGATCGGCTCCTGTGGTCGAAGATACGGTACGTGCCCTCAATCTGCGCTTGACGGGCGGTGGCTTCCTGCCTCGAGATGTGTTTTTGACTGGACTGAGCGTCCGTCCCATTCCCAACACCGATGTATTGGTGGTTTCCTACACCGATGGCGACCCCGAAAAAGCAGCCCGGGTTGTCAACCAACTCATGGAAAGCTACATCACCAACACGATCCAAAACAACCGATCTCAAGCCGCGGCGCCCGCAAGTTTATTTTGGAGCAGCTTCCCAAAACCCTCGCCGATTTGGAAAAAGCCGAGGTGGAATTGCGGAAATTTCGGGAAGAGAACGAGGTGATCGCCCTGGAGCAAGAGGCGAAAACCACGTTGGGATTGATGGGGGAGCTGGAAGGGCAACTGACGCAAACCCGTTCCCAAATTGACAGCACCAGGGCCGAGATTGAAACCCTCCAGGGACAAGTGGGGTTGTCGGCCCCGCAGGCGATCGCCCTGAGCCGGGTGGCGCAGTCGGGGGCTGTGCAAACCACCCTGGGAGACCTGCAAAAGTTGGAGTCCCAGTTGGCGACCCAACGCACCCTTTACACCGGGGAGCACCATTCCATTGTGCGTTTGGAGCGGCAGAAGGCGGCTTTGCAAGAAGTTTTGCAAGAACAAATTCAAGCCGAGATCGGCGGCTTGAAGGTGCCGGGCGATCGCCTAACCGCCGGGGAGTTGGAATTGGAATTGATGGCGGAGCTGGTCAAGACCCAAAACCGACTGACCGCTTTGCAGATCTTGGCCCAATCGATCCAAGCCTCCGCCCAGGGCTACCGTAGCCGGTTGAACTTTATTCCCGAGTTGGAGCAAAAGCAGCGGATTTTGGAGCGGCGGCTGGCGGTCAGCCAAAATACTTACGAAGGCTTGCTGAAGCGGTTGCAAGAGGTGGAAATTGCCGAAAACCAGACCATCGGCAGCGCCAACGTGCTGTCGCAGGCCAGCGTCCCCAAATTTCCGATTTCCCCCCGCATTTTGCTGGGGATATTGCAGGGGGGGGCTTTGGGGGTAGCCTTGGCGATCGCGTCCTTGCTGGTGTTGCAGAGTGCCGACACCACCATCCGCACGACCGATCGGGCGCGGGAAGCCTACGGTTATTTGCTGCTGGCGATTTTGCCGGGCATTAGCCGCAAGGTTGGCGAGTCGCCGGCTACCTTTGTGCGCGATCGCCCCCAATCCCCCATTGGCGAAGCCTACCGGATGCTGCAGGGTAGCCTCAATTTTTTGCGATCGGACAAACCGTTGCAGGCGATCGCCATTACCAGTGCTGTGGCCGGGGAAGGTAAATCCACCGTGGCTTCCAATTTGGCGACGGTGATGGCCCAACTGGGGCGGAAAGTGTTGTTGGTGGATGCCGACATGCGGCGACCGACCCAAGCCAAGGGTTGGGGCGTAAAGGGGTCGCCGGGGCTAAGCAATTTGTTGGTGGGGGATGCCGTTTGGGAAGATTGCGTGCAGGCGGTGGCAGAAAACCTAACGTTGCTGCCGTCGGGAACAATTCCCCCTGACCCCGTGGCCATTTTGGACTCCCACCGCATGGCGGCTTTGCTGGAGCAGTGGCAGTTGGTTTACGACTGTGTCATCCTGGACACGCCGCCGGTGTTGGCGGTGTTGGATGCGGTGTTGTTGGGGCGTTTGGCCGACGGGATGGTGGTGGTGGCAAGGCCGGGGACGGTCAATTTGCGCAACGCCCAACGGGTGAAAGGGGTGTTGGCCCAGGCTCGGATTTCGGTGTTGGGGATGGTGGTCAACGATGCTACCCGCGAAGATTCCAGCGATTATATGTACGATTACTACTACCAGTACGGCGGTACCCAAAGCGAAGAAGAAGTATCGTCAACGCTCCCTACCAACGTCTCGTAACGCTTATGGCTTTTCTGCGCAAATTTTGGCAACTTTGGGGTATGACGATCGCCTTGGCGGGCCTCGGCAACGTTGCGGCTGTGGGGGCCAACCCTTTGGCTGCCTACCTGTTGGGGCCGGGGGATACCCTCGAAATCGCTGTGGCCGGGTTTGAACAATACACCAGTTCGCAGATCATTTTGCCCGATGGCTCTATTTTCTTGCCAGACGTAGGATCTATCTTGGCGGCGGGGCAGACCCCGGTAGCGCTTCAGGAGAGCCTACGGCAGCGCTTCGCAAAAATTTTGGTACAGCCGGTGGTGACCCTGCGGATTGGCAAATTGCGCCCCGTCGGCATCAACGTCACCGGTGAAGTGCAGCGACCGGGGCCCCTCCAACTCGCGCCGGTGGGCGGCAACGCTTCGCCCACGGTGGCTTTTGCGATCGCCCAGGCGGGGGGGGTGAACCAAAATGCGGATTTGCGGGGGGTGATCCTGCAGCGGATTGGCAGCGATGGCCAACCGACGCGGGTGGTTTTGAATTTGGCGGAAGCGGCCCGTTCTTTGGACGGCCCGCCGGATGTGTTGTTGCGAGATGGGGATAGCCTGTTTGTGCCGCGCTTGGCCGCCCCCGATCAGGACGTGCAAGCGGCGATCGCCCGTTCCAGTTTTGCGCCCCAGGCCATTCGAGTGGCGATCGTCGGCGAGGTGCGGGCTCCGGGTGAAAAGCAATTGCCCCCCAACAGTTCGATTGCCCGGGCGATCGCCCTTTCGGGGGGAGCCACAGACAGGGCAAACTTGGGGGCGGTGGGCTACCTGCGGTTGGATCGGCAGACGGGGCGGGTCCGGCAGACCGGGGTAAACCTCAGCAACCTCAACGACATCACCCAGCTCCAGGATGGGGATTTGATCGTGGTGCCCAAAACCGACATTTCCCAGGTATTGGACACCATTGGCAACACCCTCAGTCCTTTGTTCCAGTCTTTGGTATTTTTGCGGATTGTGCAGTGAGGGATTTTGTTGACCAATTGCACCTCGCGATTCGGGCCAAGTATCCCATCTTGTACATTGTTACCGCCGAAGAAGAACGGGCGGAAAGCGCGATCGAGCGGGCGGCCCGGCGCTGCCATCCCCCCCGCACCGTGCGTTGTTTTGACCTCGTGCGGGGGTTTGTCGATACCGGCGAAGCCAAAAACAACGTGTTTGAAGCCCTGCAAACGATCGAGCGCGCCGATCCGGAGACCCCAACGGTGTTTGTGTTGTGCGATCTCCATCGGCGGTTGGGGGCCCCGTTTGGATGAAACCACCGTCCGCCAATTGCGCAACCTCGATCGCCAACTGCGGGCCACCCGCAAAACCCTGATTTTGCTGGCCCCCGTGTTGGAATTGCCCCTGGAACTGGAAGACCGGGTAACGGTGTTGTCTTTTCCGCTGCCGGATGCTGCCGAAATTCGGGAATTGCTGACCCAACTGCTCCCCCCGGAACGCCTGCAATTGAACCCTGAGGGGGTAGAACAATTGGTGGCTGCGGGTTTGGGGCTCACCCGCGATCGCCTGCGCCAAGTCTTGGCCCGGATTATCGTCGAAAAAGAGACCATCCGCGAAACCGACATTGCCACGGTGCTCGAAGCCAAACAACAACGGATTCGCCAAACGGAATACCTCGAATTTTTTGCCCCGAACCTGGGGCTCACGGCGATCGGGGGCATGGACGCCCTCAAGGGTTGGTTGCAGCAACGGCAACGGGCCTTCACCGCCGAAGCCCGGGACTACGGATTGCCCCATCCCAAAGGGGTTTTGTTGTTGGGGATTCAGGGCACCGGCAAAAGTTTGTGCGCCAAGGCGATCGCCCACCTGTGGCGGTTGCCGCTCCTGCGGCTGGATGTGGGTCGGTTGTTTGGCAGCTTGGTGGGGCAATCGGAAAACCGCACCCGTCAGGTGACCCAACTGGCGGAAACCATTGCCCCCTGCGTATTGTGGATCGATGAAATCGACAAAGCCTTTGCCGGCAGCAACCAAGCGGCGGCCGACGCTGGCACCACCCAGCGGGTGACCGGCACCCTCCTCACCTGGATGCAAGAAAAAACCGCCCCGGTGTTTGTGGTGGCCACCGCCAACAACCTCACCGCCTTGCCCCCGGAATTGTTGCGCAAAGGTCGGTTTGACGAGATTTTCTTTATTGATTTGCCCAACGCTGCCGAGCGGCAAGAAATTTTTCGGGTGCACCTGGAGCGGTTGCGCCCCCACCGATTGCGGGAATTTGAGGTGGCAGCCCTGGCGGAGGCCACCCCCAACTTCAGCGGTGCCGAGATCGAACAAGCGGTGATTGAGGGCATGTACCGAGCTTTTGGCGATCGCCGCGATGTCGCCACCGCCGATATTTTGGCTGCGATTCAAGACACGTATCCCTTGGCCAGCACCGCCCGCGAACAAATTCAGGCCCTGCAGGCGTGGGCAGCCCAAGGACGAGCCCGCTTGGCTTCTGAGGTTTTTCCGGGCCCGCCATAACCCCATGCTCAGCGATCGCCCGCCGATTTGGATTTCCTTGGCAAAATGGGGATCAAGGCGATCGCCCAAACGTTCAAGATACGGATACGCTATAAGCAGCTTGGATGACCCAAGCCGTTGAAATTTGGGTCGTCGATCCCTTTATCTACGAGACACCCC
>JAAUUG010000154.1 GCA_012031195.1 Oscillatoriales cyanobacterium SM2_1_8 | reverse complement strand
TTTTGCATGGCGACGAGACAAAACAAGTCGGGTAGCAGGGGCGAAGCCCCCGTATTGGTTCTATTAGACTTTCGTTGGGCAGGAAAAAACCGTGTCAGTTTTAATTAAAATGACTATATGCTGAGTTTTCCGTCCTTCCTGCTGGCGGTGCGTCAGGGGGCCGTCGCGGCTTTGCCCACGGATACGGTGCCGGCCCTGGCGGCGATTCCCCAATCCCGCGATCGCATCTACCTCCTCAAACGGCGCGATCCCAACAAACCGCTGATTTTGATGGGGGCCACGGCGGCGGAATTGGCGGATTATGTGGATTTTGGGCGGTTTCCACCGTCGTTGTGGAAAACGGTGGTGACCTCCTGTTGGCCCGGTGCGATCACGTTGGTGTTGCCCGCCAATGGGCCGGGCCAAGGCTGCAATCCCGGTCAAGACACCCTGGGGTTACGCATTCCCAACCATCCCATCGCCTTGGCGGTGTTGCAGCAGACGGGGCCTTTGCTCACCACCAGCGCCAACCGCAGCGGGGAGCCGCCCTTGCGATCGTGGCGCGAAATTCAAGGGGCGTTTCCGGAGGTGGTCATCGGGACGGTCCCGGACCCCGGCAGCGGCCAACCTTCGACGGTGGTGGCTTGGCAGGGCGATCGCTGGGAAACCCTGCGCCCCGGTGCCCATCCTTTTCCCGGTTACGAATCCTGAAACCACAGGCGCGGGCGGCGGCAGGCTTGCTATGCTGCCCAGCATCTTTGGGATGCAACCATGGCCAAAACGGTTTGGGATCCCCGCTGGAGCCAAGCGCTCTCCTTGGGGACATTTCTGATGATTTTGACGGTGTGGGGACAGGGCCCCGACCCCCTGTGTGCAGCGACGGCCGTGTTGGTGGGCCTAGCCGCGCAAATGGCCGGAACTTTGGTGCGGGTGGCGCAAACAGGTAAACCCCAACCGTGGCAACTCCCCAGTGCCCTCATCACGTCCCTCAGCCTGTCGTTGTTGTTGCGGACGCAACATTGGCAGACCATGGCCCTGGCGGCCACCTTGGCGATCGCCAGCAAATTTCTGGTGCGCACCCCCCACAAACACCTTTTCAATCCGGCCAATTTTGGCATTGTGCTGACCCTGGGGCTGACGGGGGATGCTTGGTTGGCTTCGGGGCAGTGGGGCGCCGAGTTGTGGTTGGGGATTTTGTTTGTTAGCGCCGGGGCGATCGTGTTGGGGCAGGTGGGCCGTTGGGAAACCAGCGGGGCCTTTTTGCTGGGCTACGGCGGGTTGACGGGGATGCGCTACCTTTGGCTGGGAGAGTCGGGAGCGGCCTGGCTGCACCATGTGGCCAATGGCTCCCTGTTGGTGTTTGCCTTGTTCATGCTCAGCGATCCCCGCACCGTTCCCGATCGCCCGGTGACCCGTGTCCTGTGGGCCCTGGCGATCGCCCTGTTGACGTTTATCCTGCGGGATGGCTGGTACCTGCCCGACGGAGCCTTTTACGCTTTGTTTGCCCTGTCCCCCACGGTCGCCCTTTGGGATCGGTGGCAACCGGGTTCTGCTTACATTTGGCCGCAACTGGAATATGGAGGGCAACGATGAAACGCGGATTTTGGCTGGCCTTGGCGGTAGCGGTCATCAGTTGGGCGATCGCCGCGCCGGCGGAGGCCTTTTGCGGGTTTTATGTCGCCAAAGCCGATAGCCAACTGTTCAATCGGGCTTCCCAAGTGATTATTGCCCGGGAGGGGCCCCGCACCGTCCTGACCATGGCCAACGACTACCAGGGGGACGTCAAGGATTTTGCTTTGGTGGTGCCGGTGCCGGTGGTGTTGCAAAAAGAGCAGGTGAACGTGGGCGATCGCCGGATCGTGGAGCGGTTGGATGCCTTCAGCGCCCCCCGTCTGGTGGAATACTTCGACGGCGATCCCTGCCGACCGGCGTACCCCGCCAGCCCCGAATTGATGATGCGATCGGCTGCACCGAGTGCCGCGGCAACGGAGCGCCAACGGGACAACGCTCTGGGGGTCACCATCGAAGCCAAATTTGCGGTGGGGGAATACGACATTTTGATTTTGGGGGCCCGGGAATCCGACGGTTTGGTGACTTGGCTCACCCAGAACGGCTACAAGTTGCCCAGCGGGGCCCGGGAATTGCTGCAACCCTACATTCGCGATCGCAGAAGTTTTTCGTGGCCCGGGTGAACCTCAAGGAAGCGGCCAAAAACGGGTTTACGCCGTTGCGGCCGTTGCAGATCGCCTTCGAGTCCCCCCGGTTCGGGCTGCCCATTCGGTTGGGGATGGCCAACGCCCAGCAGGAACAGGATTTGTTGGTGTATTTGCTCACGCCCCGGGGTCGGGTCGAAACCACCAACTACCGCACTGTGGAAATTCCCACCGATCGAGAAGTCCCGGAATTTGTCCAAACCGAATTTGCCAAAGTGTATCCGGCCTTGTTTGAACGGGCCCACCGCCAAAACGGACGCAACGCCGTGTTTGTGGAATACGCCTGGGATGCCGGCAACTGCGATCCCTGTGCCGCGGAACCACCGACCCCGGCAGAACTGCGACAGGCCGGCGTGTTTTGGTTGGGCGATCGCCCCAACGGCGACCCGCCACGGTTTTTGTGACCCGATTGCACGTGCGCTACGGGCGCGATCGCTTCCCAGAGGATCTGCAATTCAAAGAAACCCCCAACCAGAGCCTCTTTCAGGGGCGTTATGTGATTCGCCATCCCTTTCGAGGGGAAAGCAACTGCGAAGCCAGTCGGGAATACCGTCGTCAAACCCGGGCCCGCCAGGAAAAAGAAGTGCAGACCCTCGCCCAACTCACCGGCTGGCCCGCCCCTCAAATTCGGGACAAAGTGAACTTTGTGGGGGCCGCCAAACCCAGCACCAACGAACCCTTCTGGCGCAAACTCTGGCCATGAAGATGACTCTCACAACCACCTTCCTGATCCCCACCGCCGACCTTGTGTTCGTGGGAGGATTTTGCTGAAAGCCTTGCCCTGGGCTGCTTTTCGCGCCCTCTCCCTGGTTTCTGAGGGTGGGCTGAGCGAAGTCGAAGCCTGCCGAAGGAGGAAGAAGGATGGGGTGAGGGAAAACCCAAGGTTCGTAGCGGGTTTGCTGGCATCAAGCTCACGTCGAGGGTACAGTACCCATCGCGATGCAAGCCCGCAGACCCTTTGGGGTATTTCTAGGAGTAGCGATAATCTTCACGCCGCATGGAAAGGCTTTTCCGACCGACAAGCATCACCCTTTTCAGATACAGGCCATAGACCAAAAGGCTGTAGACCACATCGGGAAAGCGATAAGCTGTGAAAAGATGCGGATTACGGGTTTTTAGGGGCTTGCTGTGATCGTAGATTGACAATTTCTTTTGGCTTTCAGTATCTTTTGCGGCGAGACCGTAGGGGTAAAAGTGTGAAGTAAAGGATTTGCGACTCAGGGATGCATCTTGGCAGCTAAAGGCCCCGTGGATCAGATAGGGATGCCACAACAAAATATCGCCCTTCTGCAAAAGCATCGGTTTTCGACGGAGCTTTTGCTCTTCGGTTAAGCGCATCACCTCCGCGACAAAATCCTCATGGCTAGGAAAATTTTGGCGAGAGATCAAGCCAAGCTTATGAGAACCAGGAATCACAAAAAAAGCGCCGCTCTCCAACCGAATATCTTCCAGGGCATACCAAACGCCTGTGAGGTTGCCGGGGGGCTCGGTATCTAAATACCAAGAATCTTGATGATCAATAGTGCCCGTGGACTGATCAAAAAACATATTCTGCCACGCCACATGGTTCGTGTAGCCGCTGATCCAAGTCAGCGTTTGCGCCACCCGATCTTCATAAAGACAGGACTTCATCGCTTGGCAAAATTTTGGATAAAAGGCCAAACGGGACGCGTTTTGCATCGATTCTTGAATGTAACCATAGGCATTAAGCTGTGGCCGGGTAGCGACATGGGTCGATTGGGCGTAGTAGACAAAGGCAGGGTTTCGTTTGATTTTTTCGTACTCTTCTAAAAACAGATCGATTTTTGCTGTTGGAATGCAATTCTTAATAACAACATAACCCTGGTTTTGATAGCGCTCTCGCACTGCATCCTTGCTTGACGGCGACAAGGCTCCAATATCAATAGTGTCGTCCGTGTCCATGACCAGGTACCAAAAGGTTTACACTTTGAACCAAACTATAAACCCCCTGGTGGATTTAGGTCAACCAGGGGGGAGCAATGGGTATGGCCGCAAATAGGTGGATCGATATGGGGAACGAGACTGAAAACCCTTTCCGGTTAGACACACAAATGAAACACGCCACCAAGAATGCCTGGGGCTATGGTCTTGCGTGCTGGATTTAGGTTACCTGCGATCGCAGCCAAGCCCAAGGCAACACCAACAATTTTTTGGGTGTGGAGACATAGGCTCGGTTTTCAAACACCTGATAGCCATTTTGCTCGATCGCATTGAGGATGCCCCGGTACAGCATCAAAGAAGTCCAGACCGGCCATTTGGCATCCCGGCAGAGGGCAGCGATGCCCTGTTCGGCTTTGGCATAGAAGGCACGGGCCCGTTGAATTTGGTAAGCCATCAGCTTCATCCAGCGATCGTCGATCACCCCCGCCAACAAATCCCCTTCGCTGTAATTAAAAGACTGCATTTCCTCCAACGGCAGGTAAATGCGCCCCCGCCGGGCATCCTCGCCAATATCCCGCAAAATGTTGGTCAGTTGCATGGCAATCCCCAGGGCGATCGCCGCCTCCGTGGCCGCCGCCACCGCATCGGGATCGGCCGCATCCAGACCCATCACCGCTGCCGACATCAAGCCCACCGTTCCCGCCACCCGATAGCAATACAAATGCAGCTCGTCGAACGTCCGGTAGCGATCGCGGCTCAAATCCATCTGCATCCCCGCAATCATGTCCCGGAAGGGTTGAATTTCCAAGGGAAAGCGCTGCACCGTATCGGCCAACGCCACATCGGGGGGCTCGGTCGGGTGGCCGGCAAAGGTTTTTTCAAGCTGGGTTTCCCACTGCACCAGGGTTTGGGGAGTGGTCAACGCCGATTGCAGACCATCCACCAATTCATCGGTACGCCGACACCAGGCATAGATGGCCCAGATCGCCGTACGCTTCGCGGGAGCCATCAGCATCGTACCCAAGTAAAACGTCTTGGCATACTTTTCGGTGATGGCTCGGCACAGATCGTAGGACTGGGGGAGGGTAACCGGAACGGCCATGCCCGGAAACGCAAGTTTGGGTTCAGGAACGAGCTTCGGATCAAGCACGGGGAGGAACACGGGCAGCAGGGGTGGATTCGGTGGACACAGCAGAAGGGGCAGCATTATTGACTGCTTGTGCTGCCAGCTTACCAGAAAGTACGGCCCCCTCCATGCTCCCAAGGTATTCTTGCTGGGTATAGCTTCCCGCCATGAAAAAGTTGGGGATCGGCGTGGTCTGGGTGGGGCGCAGGGTTTGGGTGCCGGGCACCGCTTTGTACACCGACCGGGGCGTTTTCACCACCCGGGCTTTGCGCAATTTGGCCGGTTCGGGAATTTGATCGGGAAACAACTTCGCCAGTTCGGCCATGGTGGCGGCCACAATGTCGTCCTCCGATCGCCCAATCCAGTCGGCCGCCGGCGCCAACACCAATTCCAACATCGAGCGATCGGGGTCGGCATACTCGCGGCAGGCCACGCTCATGTCGGCGTACACACTCAGCAGGGGCGATCGCGAAAACAGGAGTTGATCCACATCGGTCAGCTTGCGATCGAACCACAGTTGCACGTTGATGACGGGCACCCCTTCCAATTGTTGGGTTTTCTGGAAAAACTCCAGGGTTTTCCATTCGTCCGGCAGCAACAATTTGAGGGCATCCACCGACATCGCCGAAACGTAGGCATCCGCTACAATTTCTTCGCCGTTCCCCACCGTGAGCGATCGCACTTGCCCCAGGGCTTCGGGGTGCTCGGTCAGGTTGATGCGCCGGAGGGGGGTTTCGGTGCGCACTTCGCCCCCCCGGGCGGTCACATAGTCCGCAATCGGCTGGCACAGGCGTTCGGGGGGTGCCCCATCCAAAAACGCAATTTTGGAGCCGTAGCGTTCTTGCAAAAAGCGGTTGAGGGCCGTCAGGGGCACCGTCGCGCTCACCTCGTCGGGGTTGATGAACGTCAGGGCCTTCGAGGCCGCCACAAAAATATCGGTGTTGACCCGCTCATCGACTCCCTGCCGCCGCAACCATTCCAGCAGCGAATAGCGATCCATGGCTTCGACATACTTTTGACCCCGCACAATCGCCGGCCAGAGCCCCAAGGCAAACCGCAGCTTTTGGCTCCAGGTCAGCATGTCGTTGTTGCGCAAAATCGACACCAACACGTTGATCGGCGCAGGCAGATCCGGCACATCAAACCGCGACAGCGTCCCCGGTTTTTCCGGTTGATTGAAAATCAGGGTGTGCTGTTTCCATTGCAGGCGATCGCCAATGCCCAATTCCGCCATCAACTGCAACATGTTGGGGTAGGCTCCAAAAAACGCATGGAGTCCGGTTTCCACCCAATCGCCGTCTTCATCCTTCCAGGCGGCCACCAGCCCCCCCAACACCGCCGAACGTTCCAACACCACCGGTTGGTGTCCTCGATCCACAAGATACTTGGCACAGGCCAAACCGGCCAAACCGCCGCCGGCGATCGCAACCCGCATAGTTCGCGCTTTTGATGGGATTCACGACTCCAGTTTACTTCACATAGCTTAATGTTTGGCTAGGGGTTTGGGGTTTGGAGGGTGAGGGCGCTGGCTTGGCAGAGGCGCAGCAAATCGGGGTCGTTGCCGCTGCAGGTGAGGGTGAGCTTGCGATCGGTCAAGTCCAAAAAGTAGAGGTGCACCTTGAGGGGAGCTTGAAAGAGATTGCCTTGCAAACTGAGGCGGGTGCCGGGGGCATTTTGGAGGGTCACGAAGGGGGTCTCGGCGACGACCTGCCAACCCGCGGCCACAAAAGCCTGTTTTTGGGCGACCACGTAGGCGGCGAGGGGGGTTGGCATCGGCTTCCACGGCGAGGCCCAGGCGACCGGTGGCTGTTGCCAAAAAACGGGGGTAGGGGC
>JAAUUG010000153.1 GCA_012031195.1 Oscillatoriales cyanobacterium SM2_1_8 | reverse complement strand
TGGCAGCTCCCCCCTGGCGGCAACCGGCCACCCCATCGATGGGCGCGCAGGAAAAGGTTTGGTGGGGAGAAATGCCCTGTTGCAGGGCCGCCCCGTAGGCGAACAGCTTGAAGGTGGAACCCGGTTGGCGGCGGGCTTGGGTCGAGCGGTCGAATTGGCTCTGGGCATAGTCGGCGCCCCCCACCAGGGCCAAAATCTGCCCTTTTGCGCCCACCACGGCGATCGCCCCTTGACGGATATCGGCGGCGGTGCCCTCGCGGGTCAGGGTTTGTTGCAGGGCTTGGGTCGCGGCTTTTTGCAGGGATAAACTCAAGCTGGTTTCCACAATCAGCCCCCCCTCTTCCGCCAACAGTCCCTCCAGGGCATAGAGTTCGTCCAAAACCCGACCGTAGAAATAGGGGGCGATCGACCCCTGCAAGTCGGTGCGGGCCCGTTCGTTCAGTTGCAAAATCGAGCGGCGGGCCCGTTCCCCTTCGGCGGCAGGTACCATTCCCAATTCCACCATGCGGCTCAGCACCCGGTTGCGGTATTCCAGGTTCAGGGTTTTGTCGCGAAACGGATTCAAGCGGTTGGGAGCTGGCAACGCCCCCACCAACGCCGCCGCCTCGGACAACGTGAGATCGCGGGCCGGTTTGCCGAAGTACAGCAACGCCGCATCCTGAAACCCATAGGCACCGTGGCCCAGGTACACCCGATTCAGGTAGTGCTGCAAAATTTCGTCTTTGCCGTAGGTCAACGAGAGTTTGATCGCCGCCGCCATTTCCCGCCACTTGCGGCCGGCGGTGTCGCCGGTACCCACATAACTGCGCCCCAGCAAATTCCGGGCCAATTGTTGGGTAATGGTGCTGCCCCCTTCCCGCAATTCGCCGCTGCGGACGTTGGTGACGATCGCCCGCAGGGTGCCCAGGGGGTCTACACCGGGGTGCCAATAAAACCAGCGATCCTCCGAAGCCATGACTGCCTGGGGCAACCACGGCCCAAAATCCGCCAAACGATTCAATTCGCTGCGGGGGGGGCGATCGCCCGGGCCAATTTCCGTACCGTCCGCCGCCAATACCCGGATGGGGCCCGCTTCCCCCACCGGCAACGGCCGCACCGGCGGCACCCGCGACACCTCCCAGGCGATCGCCGCCAGCAGCAAACCCAGCAAACTGCCCGTGGCCCAAGCCGTACCTCGCAAGCACCGGAGGGGCCAGGGCGGCGGGGCCAAGAACCGCAAAGCGGCGGCATATTGTTTGTCCGGGGGGGCCAACGACACCCGCTCGCCGTGGCGGAGGGGGGTTTCCAAAATTTTCCGACCCCGCTTGTAGATTTTGTTGGTGGAATTTTCATCGCGGATCAACCCCCGCCGCTCCTTCCATTCCAACGTGGCGTGGTGGCCGCTGATCAACGGCGAGTCAATCACAATGTCGCAACTTGGATCGCGGCCAATGCTGAGTCGGGGTTTGAGCAGGGGATAGGTTTTCATCAAACCGCCGCAGCCCACCTCCAAAACCGGCGGTTGCCGCCCCGGTTTCAACTGCAAAAATACCGTGCCCACTTTGCCCGAACCGGCTTTGCCCACGGCGCTGAGGGCTTGGGTGAGTTGGACAATGGGGTTGATTTTGCCTTGGCTCATGGATTCCAAGGGACGAGGGTTTTGAGCACCAGGTTCCGCCCCGCCGCCAACTGAAATTGGGGCTCCGCTTCCCGCTCAATGGGGTTCGCTCCCTGCGGCTCCACCACCGGCACCGCCGGTACCCACACCGGGCGATCGCCCGCCTCCATCAACACCAAGCTGCCAAAGGGAACGGGCAAGGTTTCGTCGCCGATTTCGAGCCGCACGGCATAAAAATGCACCGGCAATGCCCCGTCCGGCCCGTCTACCAAGCGGGGCACCGCATACACCCTGCTGCCGGCCGCAACCGTGCCGAGGGATTCCGTCAACACAAACCGGGCTTCTTGGGCGCGATCGGGGGGGCCTTCCGCATCCAGCGGGCCAAAAATCAGGCTGTCCATCAACACGGCGGCGGCGGTGGGCAAAGATGGGGCCGGCTTGGGGGCGATCGGCGACGCCACCGGCAAAGGTTTTACGGGCGGAGCAGCCACCTTGGGCACCGGCCGGGGTTGGGCAAGAAGGGCGGCCCAGCGGCGGGCAGGCTCTCCATACACCACCTCTTGACCGACTTGGGCCCCTTGGCGAGCCAGGGCGGTCAAGGCCTGCTCGGTACCGTCGGGCATTTCGGGTTGGGGTGCAAAGGCGGCGGGAGGCACGGTTGTGGTAGGGGCGGTCGTGGCCGGGGCAGTCGGAGGCTCAGCCCGGCGAATTTGAGCTTCTTCAGGTTCCGGGCGATCCAGCCATTGGGCCGTACCGTAAAACGCAAGAGCAAAACAGGTACCCCCCAACAAACCCAGGGGTAGCCAAAACCAAGGGGGCAAATCAAGGGTGGATTTCACCGGCGATGGCCGCACGTCTTCACCCACTATCCTACAGGTCGCTGCCCCAAATTTGCCGACCCTGGGCCAGCGCCGCCAGCAGTTCCGCCATTGCCGCCCCCTCCCAAAATCCCTCCGCCGGGCGATCGCCCCCCACCCGGACATGCACCCGATAGGCATCTGGAAACCGGTGGCCGACAATTGCAGGCGATCGCCCAGGGCTTCGCAGGTGAGTTCTTCGCCGTCCGCTAGCTCGTCGGCCATGGCCGCCATGGTGGCCACCAACCCCGGCAAACCCCGAGCCAAATCCTGCAACTCGCCTTCGCTTAACTCAAAGGCCCAGGATTCCGCTCCGATCAACCCCCGCCATCCGGCCGGCGCCGCCTCCCAACCGCAACGCCAGCCCACGCCCTGTCGCAACAACCTTAGCCTGCCCGCCGATACCGCAACACTTCCCGGGTCACTTCAAAGGTCGATCGCCCGTCGGGATTCACCACCACCGGGGTCACCCGCCCTGGCACCGCCACCAAATTGGTGCCCAGGTTGGCACGGAAGGGCCGCACCGGCCGCGTCACCGGCGACAGCAAGCCTGTCAACAACTCATCGGGGTATTCGGATTGCACGGCGGGGGCCGGCAATCCGCTCACATTGAAGAAATCTCGGTTCAGACCGTCGGCACTGCGCAGGAACCGCACCGCCGTGTTTTCCCTTTGGCCCTCCGGTTCGACCTGGGTGTAAAAATCAAACACCGGCACCCCAGCATCGATCTGACCGTCGCGGTTGGCATCTTCCCCCACCACCGTCCGCAGGGTGCCGTAGGCCTCGGGCACATCGGGGAGCACCACGCTCACCGCCGCTTGCTCCTCCAACCCGACGAATTCGGTGTAGCCCAAGAAATTGTTTTGCGGGTCAAACAAGCGCACCGCCAGGCGATCGCCCGGATTCAGCCCCCGAATGAAGGTGGCCCGGCCGTCGATGGGGTAACGGAAATCTCCCACAAATTGCTCCGGCAACAGTCGGCCGGCCCGCTGCCCCTGCCAGGATACCCGGGCAATGACGAAGGGGAACAAAGGCCGCTTTTGGCGAACGGCTAGGCTAAAGTGACCGCGGTGCACGCTTTGGGGGCCCTCCGGATCGGGAACCGGCGGTTGGGATACAACCGGGCATATACCTGCTGGATTCGCTCCAACTTGCGATCGTCCTGGCGAAACCCTTGGAACGCCCAGCCCCGCAGCGTGCGATCGAACTCCTCGGCCTGCAGGGGCCGAATGTCCACCCGCTGCAAGCCCACCAGGCAGTTTTCACCGCCCCGCACCCGCCATTGCCGTTGTCCGTCCCCCCGCAACCGCTGCACCTCCACTTCCCCTTCCAACACATCCAAGACTTCTTGACCGTCTTCCTTAATTTCGAGGGTGTAGGTCGTCCCCCGCACGGCTGCCGTGATGGTCTGGGTGCAGGAGGTGACGGGGCCGCTCATCAAAGCCTTGCCCTGTTGCAATTGAGCCCCGCAACCGCCCACCGTCAGCCGCGAATTGGGCCCCAGCCGCGCGAGCCGATCGGTTGTTGAATTCCACCTGGGCCGTGGCCTGCTCGGTGCGAATTTGCTGACCGGATTGGGCCACATCGTTGAGCCGGGCCTTCCGGGTCTGCACAAAACCGTATCCCCCCCCCGCAATCTGGACGATGGTGCCCCGGGTGATCGCCCCTTGACTTTGCACGGGCAGCACCGCCCCCCAAACCCAACATCACCAAGCATCCCAGCACGAAGGGCACAACCCGTCGCCGCAGATGCCATCGCCAATGCTGTTTCAGGCCGTGCATACCCAATCCCCAATTTTGGTCCCTTGACCAAATCCTACCGCAGGAAGTTCCCCTCGTCTTCGTCAGCCGCCTGCTGGCGATCGCGCCGTCGGGAAGATCGCCGGTATTTGCGCACCGCCAACAACGGTTCCGCCACCACGGTGCCCCCTTTGCCCGTTTTGTACTTCCAACCGGTTTCGGGGCTGGCCCGTTCGGTTTGGGCCAAAATTTCCGCCAGGAAGGTGGTGTAGTGTTCGTACCGCTCCCAGGCTCCCCGCACCGCACAACCCGGCTCGGCGCGGTGCTCGCAATCGGGAAATCGGCATTGCCCCCGGCGATCGCGGGCCTCCGGAAATCCCAAAATCAGGTCGGCGGGGTCAAACCGCAGGGTCGGCTGCAAAAAACCCGGTGCATCCGCCAGCCAGCCCCCCCCCGGCACCCCAAACAATTCCACGTGGCGCGTGGTGTGCCGACCGTGGCGCAATTTCGCGGAAACCTCCCCGGTCCGCAACCCCAACTCCGGCCGCAAAACATTCAACAAGCTGGATTTGCCCACCCCCGATGGCCCCATCGCCACCCAAATCCCTCCGGCGATCGCCCCCTCTACCTCCTCAATCCCTTCCCCCGTCACCGTCGAACAGGGGTAGGCCCGATAACCCCAAGCCTGCAAACGGGCTTGCCAGGCGGCCCCCACCGCAGCCCCCACCAAATCCGCCTTGCTCAGGGCCACCACCGCCGCCAAACCGCTTTCCTCGACCTTCACCAGAAACCGGCTGATTTGCCACGGCTCGAGGGGCGGATCGCTCAAGGCAAACACCAGCAATACGCCATCCAAGTTGGCCATGGGGGGCCGCTCCAAAAAACTCCGCCGGGCCTCCACCGCGGCGATCGCCCCCCGTTGCCCCTGCCAATCCGGCTCCTCGACGATCACCCGATCGCCCACACAAATCTGCTGCCCGGTTTTCTTCAGCCGCGCCCGCCGCACGCACAACAATTCCGGACAGGGCTCCCCCTCCGCCAACACCACCCGGTAAAAATTGGCTTCGACCGCCCGCACCAATCCCCGCATGGGTTAGTCCCGGTGCACCGTCAACACCCCATAACCTGCCGCCGCGATCGCGCCACGGTGTAGCCATCGGTGCGCAAACTATGGGGCACCTGCTCAAGGGGCTCCCCCAAATCCACCCACATTGCCACCACCTGCCCCGCCGGCACCTGCTCCAAATACAGCTTGGCCTTTACAAAACTCAGGGGGCACGGCACCCCCCGCAAATCCAAGTCGGGATTTTCTGCGGTATTCATGCCCGCCCTACCGAAACATGCTGCTGACGGAGGTATCTTCGTGCACCCGCCAGATGGTCTCCCCCAGCAAGTTGGCCACCGACAACACCCGCAACTGGGGAAATTGGCTCTCCGGCGGCACCGGAATGGTATTGGTCACAATTACTTCTTCAAAAAAACCGCTGCTGAGACGCTCAATCGCCGGCGGCGAAAACACCGCATGGGTGGCGCAGGCATACACTTGGTGGGCCCCCTCCTTCCGCAACAGTTTGGCCGCCTCCGTGATGGTGCCGGCCGTGTCGATCATGTCGTCCACCAAAATCGCGGTCTTGCCCCGCACATCCCCCACCAGGTTCAACACCTCCGCCACGTTGTGACCCTGACGCCGCTTGTCGATGATGGCGATCGGCGCTTCCTCCAGCTTTTTGGCAAAGGAACGGGCCCGGGCTACCCCCCCCACATCCGGCGATACCACCACAATGTCCGAAAGGTTTTTTTGTTGAATGTAGTCCAACAACACCGGCGCCCCGTACACATGGTCGCAGGGGATGTCAAAATACCCCTGGATCTGGGCCGAGTGCAAATCCATGGCAATGACGCGATGGGCCCCCGATTGCACAATCAGGTTGGCCACCAGTTTGGCCGCAATGGACTCCCGCCCCGCCGTTTTGCGATCGGCGCGGGCATAACCATAATAGGGAAGCACCGCCGTAATCTGCCGCGCCGAAGCCCGGCGGCAAGCATCGATCACAATGAGCAATTCCGTCAGGCGATCGTTGACCGGACGGCAGGTGGGCTGAATCAAATACACGTCGCAGCCCCGGATGGACTCTTGCACCTGCACGTACACTTCACCATCGGCAAAGGTCTTGCGCACCATGGGGCCCAAACCCATCCCCAGGTAGCGGGCCACCTCCTGGGCCAACGGCACGTTGGCCGAACCCGAAAACAACCGCAGCCGATCTTCGCTGCCAGAAACGTGGGGAAACCGCGCCGGGTGGCGCAACGGAAGGGTTGTATTCACGATGTTTTGCCGAAGCCTTGCCTTTATCCTAACACCCCCAACCTTGGCGGCAAGGGTTGCCGTTAAGATAGACCCAGTTTGGCACCACCACAAAAAACCATGGCGACCGTTTCTTTCCAAGCCTGCGCCGCCTACGAACCGGCCGCTCTGTCTTCTGCCCTGGAATCCCTGTTGCAGCCCTGGGACGGTCTGGCGACCATCGTCAAACCGGGCGATCGCGTGTTGCTCAAACCCAACCTTTTAACCGGGGCGCGACCGGAGCGGCAGTGCACCACCCATCCCCAATTGGTGGCGGCGGTGGCCCAACAGGTGATGGCGGTGGGAGGCCGTCCTTTTTTGGGGGATAGCCCCGCCTTTGGCAGCGCCGTCGGGGTGGCCCGGGCCAACGGTCTGTGGGAATTGGCCCAGTCTTTGAATTTGCCGATTGTGGAGTTTCAGGGCGATCGCTACGCGGTGCCGGGGGAATTTGGCCATCTCCGCCTCAGCCGCGAAGCCATGGGGGCTGATGTGCTGATCAACCTGCCCAAGGTCAAATCCCATTGCCAACTCACCCTCACCTTGGGGGTTAAAAATTTGTTTGGGTGCGTGCCCGGCAAAATGAAGGCTTGGTG
>JAAUUG010000005.1 GCA_012031195.1 Oscillatoriales cyanobacterium SM2_1_8 | reverse complement strand
TTTTGTTGGGCCTTTGCCCCATGCCAGATCATGGCAGGGGATTTATAGTCAATTTAATTAAAAAATGGCGCGACCACGATTGTTTTGATTGCCTTTACTCCCCTCTCCCTCCCTGGGAGAGGGGCTGGGGGTGAGGGCAAGATTGTCGCAAACACATTTGAAATGACTATACCCACCTCCAACCAGGGGTTATTTCAGCTTGGCGATCGCCCGGCGGTCGACCAAGAGGGTTTGGTGTTGCAAATCTTTGACCGTGGCCAGCAGGGTGCGGGCAGCGTCCACCTCAAACCGGACATCGATCCGGTCTTCGCCGCAGCGGCCGGGGGGGGTCAACCGGGCCACGCACACATCCACTTCCTGACCCGCCAGGGGTTTGACGTTGCGGGCATCCACCAACGAGCGAAAATCTTCGCGCCGGATGAGGCGACCGCTGTTCATGCGGCCTTGGGCATCGTAGGTGACCTCCACCCCAGAAGCTTCGGCCACTTCCCCAATGTCCAGGTGAATTTCCGGTTGACCGTCGCTGGCCGCCTGCAAAATCAGGGGTTCCAGCCGTTGGCAGGGGTAGGCGGTGCCCTTCTCAAACAGAGGGTAGTAGGAATAGGTGCGGCTATAGGGGTCCCACAACCGAATGGCATAGGTGTGGCGCAAATAATCGGCGATCTCGATGTCCCGATCCAGTTCCAACGCCCCGGCCGCCACCGCCGTAAACGGGCGATCGCCCGCCACCCGTTGTTTGCCAAAATAGGCCACCAAGGTTTGCTGCACCGCCGCTAGTTTGCAACTGCCCCCCACCAGCAACACTTTTTCGATCTGGTTTTTGGCCACCCCTTTGCCCGCGGCGATCGCCAACACTTCGTCCAAGGTTTGGCGCAACTGTTCCAAAAGCTGATTTTCTTCGAGGATGTCCGCCAACTCACCCCGGGAAAGACGGATTTCGTGGGCGATGAAGCGTTCGTCATCGAACCAGCTTTCTTGGCTTTCCTCCTCCCGGGACAGGTTGATTTTCAGCCGTTCCGCCATTTCCAGCAAATTCAGCCAGCCCACATCGCCGACGGCCTCCCGATCCATCCCCAAGTGCCGCAGGTGCCGATCCACAATCCAGGTATCGATGTCGAGGCCCCCCACGCAAGCATCGGCCTTGGCGATGATTTCCGCCCGGATCGCGTCCCCCGCTTTCCCCGTGGTGCGGATCAGGCTCAGATCGAGGGTGCCCCCGCCAAAATCCACCACCAGAATGGGCACATCCCGTTGGGGCACCGCATAGCCCAGGGCGGCGGCGGTGGATTCGTCCACGATTTGCAAAGCGGGCCAGCCCAAATCCTGGGCCAGGTCGCGGTACCAATCCAAATACACTTCAAACGCGCCCACCGGCACCGTGGCGATCGCCTTCTCGATCGGCCCCACCGTGTTTGCGGTTTCTTGCCAAACCGCCTGCAAAAACATCGCAGCAATGGTTTCGGCATCGTAGGTCTCGCTGTCGAGGAGGCGGGCGGGGGGACGAAACTGGGCCGCCAAATCCCGCTTAAACCCTTGGCAGAACCGGCGCGGCTCCACAAACCCCAGCCGCCGGGCTCGGATCGTTTCGCCAAAGATCGGGGGCTGCTCCAGGTAAACCAAACTGGGCACCACATGGGTCGGCACTTTGCCCATCAGGGTGCGGGTCAAACCGGGCAGGGCCAGGGTGCGGGCTTCCCCACTCACCGGGTCGCGCCGGCAAACCACCGTGTTGCTGGTACCAAAATCCAGGGCGATCGCCGTCATGGTTTACGCGACCGGGGGCAACGTACGGCTGACCTTGGCGGGCACCAAAATCTCTTCCCCTTGCCGGTAGCCCACAAACCGGACGTACACGGTTTCTCCGGGTTGAATGTCGGCGCGGTCGGGTTGGTGTTGTTGCGGATCGAACGCCGTGGCTTGCCAAGGGGTGCCAATCGGCTCCAGGTGCCACGCCTGCACCAGGTTTTGCAACGGCGCAAACGCCCCGATCAAATTTTTGGCCGGCCAATCCGGCTTGGCGTGCACCAGGGGGGCAAAGCTGGGGTACTGCACCAACAGCGATTGCAATTGGGCAAAGGTCTCCCGCTGAAACTGTTGGCGATCGCGTTCGGTTTGGGTCTGGGCGGCCGCCTGCAACCGTTCGCATTCCGCCCGCAGGGCCGCCGTTGGGTTCGGGTCGGCCGGGGGCACACCAACCGGGGGGGCTGCCTTCGGCCGCAATCCCCACAGCACCAAGCCCACCACCATCAAATTAAAAGCGGCCAGACCGGGCCACCACCAATCGCTGTTCCACCAAGTCATGGGCTTGTCCAATTCAGGGGGTCAACCGGGGGGCCACTGGAGCGATCGCCCGCCCAAAACGTGAATATGCAGATGAAAAACGGTTTGTCCCGCATCGGCTCCGTTGTTCACCACCAACCGATAACCGTTGCCCAATCCCTGTTCCCGGGCCACTTGGGCCGCCACCAGCAACAAATGCCCCAACAACCCTTCATCGCTGGGCTCGGCGGCGGCGATCGCCGGAATCGGCGCTTTGGGGATCACCAAAACGTGTACCGGCGCCTGGGGGTTGATGTCTCGGAACGCCAGCGCGCGATCGTCCTCAAACACAATGTCGGCCGGAATTTCCCGCCGAATAATTTTGCTGAAAAGGGTATCGGTCATACCGAACGGCAACGTTTGGGGACAGTCTAGCGCAAAACGCCCGGTTTGATGTGAAGGAGCGGGAGGGGCCGGCAGGACTCTGCAGCCAAATCCTTGTTCCGGATTCGCGTTTAGAATAGAGAGACTTTTGCAAGCCGGATGTGGGCATGTCGGTGGTTTTGGCGATCGCCGTGTTGGCGATGTTGGTGTTGGTGCACGAAGCGGGGCATTTTGCGGCGGCCCGGGGGTTGGGCATCCGGGTGAGCCAGTTTTCGATTGGCTTTGGGCCGGCGTTGTGGTCGGTGCAAGGTCAAGAGGTCGAATACGCCGTGCGCGCCATTCCTTTGGGGGGATACGTCGGTTTTCCGGAGGACCCCGACCAGCCGGCCGACCCCGATCTGTTGCCCAACCGGCCGGTGGTTCAGCGCATGGTGGTGATGGCCGCCGGGGTCGCCGCCAACTTTGGGTTGGCCTTCTTGCTGTGCGTGTTGGCGGCGGTGGGGGGGAGGCACGATCGCCGCCGATCGCCCCGGCATTCAGGTGGTGGCCCTCACCGCTCCGACCGCTCCCGCCGCGATCGCCGGGCTGCAACCGGGGGATGTCATTCAAAGCGCCAACGGTCAGACCTTTTCCGGCGATGTGGGGGTGCTGACCCAATTCCAACGGTTGGTGGCCGAAGGGGGCGATCGCCCTCTGCTCCTCACGGTAGACCGTCAGGGCCCTTCTGCAAAATCACCGTCCAAATTGCCGTGGTGCCGGTGGGCGAGCCCCACCACGCCCGCATCGGCGTTACCCTCGACCATGTGGGCCCGCTGCGACGCCGACCGGCCCCGAATCTTTTGGTGGCCTTAACCGCCGGCACCCAGAAATTTTCGCGACCTTGTGAACCAGACCTGCACGGGGCTAGCCCAACTGATCACCGACCTCCCGGGCAACGCCAACCGGGTGGCCGGGCCGGTGGCCATTGTCGCCGCCGGTTCCGAAATGGCCCGCAGCGGTTGGCTCAGCCTGTTGGATTTTGCCGCCATGGTGAGCATTAACTTGGCGGTGGTGAACCTGCTGCCCCTACCGGCCTTGGATGGCGGTCAACTGTTGTTTTTGGGGATTGAGGCGTTGCGGGGGGGGCGCCCCCTCTCCCCCAGTTTGCAGCAAAACGTGATGCAGGGGGGCTTGGTCTTGTTGTTGGGACTGGGGGCCGTCACCTTGGTGCGCGATTCCTGGGGATTGCTGAACCGGACTGGCTTGTTTTAGGGGGGAATTCCATGCTGTTGGTGATCGACAACTACGACAGTTTTACGTACAACCTGGTGCAGTATTTTGGCGAGTTGTTGCCGGAATTTCCCCGGTTTCAAGATATTTTGGTGAAGCGCAACGATGAACTCTCCCTGGCGGACATTCGGGCCCTGAACCCCCAGGCGATCGCCGTGTCGCCGGGGCCGGGGCACCCCACCCAAGCCGGCATTTCAATGGATTTGATTCGGGAATGGGGACCCCAAGTGCCTTTGCTGGGGGTATGTTTGGGGCATCAGAGCATTGGGGCCGTCTACGGCGGGGTGGTGAATCGGGCCCCCACCCTGATGCACGGCAAGACTTCTGAGATTTACCATCGGGGGGTGGGCGTATTGGCCGGCTTGCCAACCCCTTCACCGCCACCCGCTACCACAGCTTGGCGATCGCCCGGGAAACCTGCCCCCAAGAATTGGAAATCACCGCTTGGACGGAAGATGGCATCGTGATGGCGGTGCGTCACCGCGATTACCCCCATCTCGAAGGCGTGCAATTCCATCCGGAAAGCATCCTCACGACCGCCGGCAAAGACCTCTTGCGCAACTTCTTGCGGGGCGCCCAAGGTTGATGATCCTTTGAGCGATCGCTTGGGCGAGCATCTGTAGCCGTAAATAGCTTGGGTGGGACGGGTTGAAAGACTCCCCCCTCGCCCTTCTATGCCTTGGCTGGTTTGCCCGAATATAGCTACACTTAACTTATTATAGTCATTACTTATTATAGTCATTTTAATTAAAATTGATACAATTTTTTTGCCCAACGAAAGTCCAATAGAACCATTGCCGGGGGCTTCGCCCCTGCGACCCGACTTGTCTTGTCTCGTCGCTATGCAAAACAGCTATAAATTATTAAATTTGTCGAAATAAAAATTTCTTTGGTCGGGGGGATTGACCGAAACCATGAACGGAGAAAAGAAGCGCTATGTTCTCAGGCAGCCGAGGACAAGCCGGAAAACCTTAGCCCGGTGGTGGGATCGTCACCGGGGGTTGGCGGCGCGGGTGGCCGATTTGACCGCCCACACCCAAACCCTCGAAGCCGAGCTGGAGGCCCTGGCCGAGGGCCGTGCCGTACCGATTGCCGCCGCCCTGGAGCGGGAGTTGGTGTTGTCCGATTGTTTGGCCTTGGCGATCGCCCAGAAACAAGCATGGGCCGAGACCCTCAACGAAGTAGGGACAACGCCGCCGTTGCCGCAAATTTTGAAATGGGCCGTGGGCGAATTGCAAGAGGGACTGGAGTGCGATCGGGCCTTGGCTTTTCAGGGTACCGAAGCCGAAAGGGACTTGGTGGCGGAAGCGCTGGCGAGTGGGGTACCTTCGCTGAATTCCTTGCCCGCGGCCTGTGGGTTTTGGTGTCGGCAACAGCAGGCGGGCACCGCAGTACCGTTGCTGCCGGGGGTAGCCCCCATCACGTTGCTCGGAGAAGCCATCCTGGAGCTGGTGGATGTGGTCAACGACATCGGAGACGAAACGCTGCGGGCCTGCGCCAGCATCCAAGTGCATCTTCCGGGTTCCCCCTGGGTGGCTTTGGTGGTGCAACAAACCCGTACCCCTCGCTACTGGTCGGCGGGCGACCTCCGATTTTTGCTGCAGGTTGGTTTGCAGGTGGGGCTTGCCCTCCAGCAGGAGTCTTGGTTGGAACGAACCCGGCAACGAACCCAACAATCCCAAACCGCGTTGATGGCGGAATGGCAACGGCAACTGGAGCGGGTCGCCATCGAAGCCGGTCGCGAGCAGGCGATCGCCGGGGTGTTGGATCGCATTCGCCGCTCCCTGAGCCTGGCGGAAATTTTTCAGACCACCGCCACCGAAGCCCGTCGGATTCTCAACTGCGATCGCGTAGCCATGTTTCGGTTTGAGCCCGCAAGCTACTATGCCGCCGGGGAAATGGTCTCCGAATCGGTCGGCGCGCCCTACCGTTCCGCTTTGCATCAGCCCGTGGCAGACCACTGCTTTGCCGATCGCCGGTTGGACGATTACCTGAACGGTCGGGTTTGGAGCGTGGCGGATATCGAAACCACCCCCATGGCGGACTGTTACCGAGCTATTCTGCAACAATTTGAAGTGCGGGCCAACTTGGTCGTGCCTTTGTTGAACGGCACCGAATTGTGGGGATTGTTTTGCGCCCATCAGTGTGGGGGCGCCCGCACTTGGGAAGTCACCGATATCGATTTTGTCCAGCGGCTGGCGGCCCAATTGAGCGTGGCCCTGCAGCAAGCCACGTTGTTGGAACAAGCCGAAGCGGCTCGGCAGGCTGCCGATCGGGCCAGTCGGGCCAAAGGTGAATTTCTTGCCAGCATGAGCCACGAGCTGCGCACCCCCCTCAACGCCATTTTGGGTCTGAGCCAGTTGCTCCAAGTCGAAGCCAACCTCACCAACCGTCAACGGGAATGGCTAAGCACGATCCATGAAAGCGGCGATCACCTCCTGTCTTTGATTGGGGACGTGTTGGAAATGTCCAAAATCGAAGCCGGAAAGTTGAGCATCGAGGAAACCTGCTTTGAGTTGTCGGGGGCGTTGGAAGGGTTGTTGGATTTGATGGCGGTCAAAAACCTGTCCAAAAGGCTAATGCTGAGTTATCAGCCAGCGCTCAACTTGCCGCGTTTTGTGCAAACCGATCGCAAAAAACTCAGTCAAATTTTGTTGAATTTGCTGAGCAACGCCATCAAATTTACGGAGCGGGGCAAAGTGGTGTTGCGGGTTCAACAGGAGAGGCTCCCCGACCCCAGCGTTTGTTGGCTGGATTTTGCGGTCGAAGATACCGGCATCGGCATTTCCGAAGGGAGCTTGGACTCTATTTTTCAGCCCTTTGAACGGGGAGACGAGCGGGCCAAACGGTACGAAGGCACCGGCTTGGGCCTGGCGATCGCCCGGCGGTTTGTGGAACTGATGGGGGGGCAACTGACCGTGCAAAGCCAGGCGGGGAAAGGCACCACCTTTCGGTTCCGGATTTTGGTCAAAACCCCCAGCCGGTTGCCGGAGCCGGAGGTGGGCGCCCCTGGCCTTCTTCCTAGCACCGAGGCCCAGCCTTGGGTGCGGGTGTTGGTGGTGGAAGACCATGCCGCCAACCGCGAAGTGCTGCGATCGATGTTGCAGGCCTTGGGCTATCGTTTCGACGTGGTGGCCAGCGGCGCCGAGGCCCTGGCCCGCCTGGCCCAGCATTCCTACGAAATCGTGCTAATGGATGTGCAAATGCCGGAAATGGACGGTCTGGAAACCACCCGGCGCATTTACCAAGAACTGCCGGTGGAACGACATCCCCTGATTTTGGCGGTAACCGCCGGGGTTTTGCCAGAGGAAAAACAAAAGTGTCTGGCCGTAGGCATGTGCGATTTTTTGGCCAAACCGGTGCGCCTCGAAGCGCTCCAGGAAATGCTCCGGCAATGGACGCCGGGGCCCCGGTCAGCGACCCCTAAAAGGCTCCCAAATTCTCCTCGTTGGCGCTTGGCCGAGGTTCGCGATGCCCTTCATGTCAACGGAACCTGGTGGGCCGGACGATGTAGCTATAGTCATTTTAATTAAAAATGACACGGTTTTTCTTGCCCAACGAAAGTCTAATAGAACCAATACGGGGGCTTCGCCCCTGCGACCCGACTTGTTTTGTCTCGTCGCTATGCAAAACAGCTATATATTCGAGTGGATTCGGACATCGCAAGAAAAAGGGGGGGTTGGGGGCTGCGCCCCCCAGCCAGGGGTTTCCCCCCTGCACCCCGTCCTAACCAAGTTATTTACAGCTATATTTTTGCAAAAGTGGGGCCAGGCGATCGAGGGTGGCCGGAGGCACCTTCGTCAAATCGGTGAGGATGGCATATTGCAGGGCAGTGTGGGCTGCCGAGGTGGGAGGATGGCCGCCAAGCGCTGGACGGTTTCCCGAATTACCGCACGGGCGTTGTCGGCGTTGCGATGCAGGTTGGCCACCACCATTTCCACGGTTACGCTGTCGTGGTCAGGGTGCCAGCAATCGTAATCGGTGACCAGGGCCATGGTCGCATAGGCGATTTCAGCTTCCCGCGCCAACTTGGCTTCGGTGAGGTTGGTCATGCCCACCACGCGGGCTCCCCACTGCCGGTAGAGGTTGGATTCGGCTTTGGTGGAAAAGGCGGGCCCTTCCATGCACACGTAGGTACCGCCGCGATGCACCTGGGTTTCGCCCAAATCCAAGCTAGCGGCAGCATCGGCTATCACCCCGGCCAGAACCGGGCACACGGGATCGCCAAAGGCCACGTGGGCCACCAACCCTTCGCCAAAAAAGGTGGCCGTCCGGTGCTGGGTGCGGTCGATGAATTGATCGGGAAACACCATGTCCAGGGGGCGGGCTTCGGCTTGCAGAGAACCCACCGCCGAGGCCGACAGAATGTAGCGCACGCCTAGGGATTTGAAGGCCCAGATGTTGGCGCGATAGGGTACTTCGGTGGGCAACCAGCGGTGCGATCGCCCGTGGCGGGCCAGAAAGACCACCGGCACATCTTGCAAGCGACCGGCGATGAGGGCATCCGACGGCGCCCCAAAGGGAGTGTCGAGGTGAATTTCCCGGACATCGGTCAAATCGGGCATGTTGTAGAGACCGCTGCCCCCCAAAATGCCAACGGCGATCGCTTCCTGTGTCATCTTGTACCTCCGAGCTGGGGGCACTTTAACACGCCGCAAGCAGGCAGATGCGACCTAGCGATCGAACGTGTTTTGGGGGACGGGCACCAACGGCTGCTCCATGGCCAAAATCAGGCGTTCTTCGGGGGGAGCAGGCTGGGCCAGTTGAACTTGGGGGGAGCGGGGCCAGGCCATCACCGCCACCAAGCCCGCGACCGTAGCCAGGGCGGCCGCCGGCCATCCCAACCCACGACGGCGATCGTGCCGATCCAAGCGGGCGTTCAAGCCCTGCCAAAAGGTGGTCGCATCGGTCGCCGGAGCGGGCCATTCCACCAAACTTTGCTGCAAGCGCCGTTGTTGGCGATACATTTGGGACAAACCGCGATCGCCGTCGATCCAGGCTTCTACCTGACGGCGCTCGGTGGGCGTGGCTTCCCCGTCCAGGTACAGGCTCAACAGCCAAAACCGTTCGTCGAGTTCGGTATCCGCGAGTTCGGTATCCGTCGGCACCTCGTCGGTGGGATCGGCCGGAATGGATGGGCGATCGCGGTGGTTGTGCGTGGGATTGAGATGGTTCCGATCGTCGTTCATAGCGCGGTTGCCTCGGGGGTGATGGGGAGTCCAAAGCTCACACCGGGATTCTTTTAATGTAGCCTTTGGCTATTCTTTAGCTGTCGAGATAGGGTTGGAGTTGGGCTTGGAGCCGGGCCCGGGCCCGCGCAATGCGGGACTTGACCGTGCCCAGGGTCACGCCGGTGATTTCGGCGATTTCTTCGTAGGCCAAACCTTCAATTTCCCGCAGCACAATGGTTTGCCGGAAACTGTCGGGAAGATCGGCGATCGCCGCCTGCAGTTTTTCGTAAAATTCCCGGGTAGACAGCCGTTCGTCGGGGCTGGCTTCGGGGCTAGGCAACTCCCAATCCATGGTTTCGCCGTGGCCGATGTGCTTGGGGGCATCCAAAGAAATCGATTTTAGGCGTTTGCGTTTGCGGAGCTCGTCGTAAAACAAGTTGGTGACGATGCGCCCCAACCAACCGCGAAATTTTTCCGGCTCTTGGAGGCGGGCAATGTGCCGATAAACCCTGACCCAGACTTCTTGGGCCAAATCGGCGCGATCGGACCAATCCGGTGCCAACTTGTAGAGCAACCCATCCACGCAGGACTGGTAACGCCGCACCAACTCCGAGAAGGCGGCGCGATCGGGCGGGTTCTTCTGCTGACACCGCTGCACCAATTCCAGGTTGGGGGTGGCATGAAACGGTTTGGCGGCAGACACAGTAGGAGGAGAGCGGTGGGGAACCGACACCAGGGGAACCGATGCGAAGGGTTGGCTGGAATTCACAAGCTCGCTCCAACTATACTGCAACTTGCTCTTTCGACGGCAAACCGCCCCCAAGGTTCCCATGCGTACTTACCGCGTTACCGGCATCAACTTAAAGACGATGCCTTTGGGGGAATCCGATCGCCTGGTGTCGGTTTTGACGGCGGAACGGGGGTTGTTGCGGTTGGCAGCACCGGGGGCCCGCAAGCCCAAATCGGGGTTGGGGGGGCGCACCGCCTTGTTTGTGGTCAACGATTTGGCGATCGCCCAGGGACGCAGCCTGGATCGGATTCAACAGGCGGAAACGTTGCACACGTTTGTGGGTTTGAGCCGCTCCCTCCCCCATTTGACGGCGGCCCAATACCTGGCGGAACTCACTCTCCTCCAAGCCCTGACCGAGCAACCGCAGGCGGAATTGCTGGCAACTTTGATGCACCACTTGGAGGATGTGCAGGGGCCCGCGACGATTGGGAAGTTTTGGTGGGATTGAACCGAGGGATTTACCGGTTGTTGGCCACGGCGGGGGTAGCCCCGATTTGGGATCGATGTTGCGCTACGGGCCAACCCCTCCCTCCACGCGATCGCCATCCTTTTAGTGTGGTGGGGGGCGGGGTGGTCGCAGAAACCCGGGGATCCCCCTCAGCCATTGGTTGACCACCTCCCAGTTGCAAGCTTTTGCCGAACTGGCGGCCAGCGATCCCGGATTCTGGCCGGATCGCCGATGGGAACGGACAACCTGGCTTACCATGGAAGCAGTGTTGCGGGCCTGTGCCCAGACCCACTTCGAGCGCCAAATCCGCGCGGCCGAACTCTTGCCCAGTTGTTTTCCACCATGACCCCACTTTCGGAATCCCCCCTCGCGCCGCCCGCTGCGTCCACGCCCTTGCCCCCCCGTTCCATTTTGCCAACCGCAATTTTTTGGCCATTTGGGGCAGCCAAGTGTTTTCCCAGATCGCGGACAAAATTTTTCTGACCTTGGCGATCGCGATTGTGGCGGAGCGGTTTCAACGACCGGGGGAGCCCATCAGCGGTTGGGTGTCGGCGGTGATGGTGGCCTTTACGGTTCCGGCGATGGTGTTGGGATCGGTGGCCGGGGTCTGGGTCGATCGCTGGTTCAAAAAACGGGTGCTGGCGATTTCCAACCTGGCGCGGGGGGGGTTGGTGATTGCGATTCCGCCGCTGCTGGCGTTGGCGCAACAAGGGGGCGGCAGCAGGGCCGGCTTTTGGGCTTTGTTGGGGATTGTGTTTGCCGTCTCGGCCCTGACCCAGGTGTTTACGCCGGCCGAACAGGCGGCGATCGCGTTGACGGTGGAAAAAGAAAAGCTGCTGGCGGCCAATTCGATCTGCGCGACCACCGTGATGGGGGCCTTGGTGTTGGGGTTTGCGACCGGAGAACCCCTCCTCCACCTCAGCAACCAGTGGTTGGGGGAAGCGGCAAAGATTTTTTGGTGGGGGGGTGTTATTTGCTGGCGGCGTTGGTGTTGGGGCGGGCGGTGACGGGGAAAAGCGGGAAGATTTGCAGCCCCACGACGTGCATTTTTGGGCGGATTTGCAGGGGGGCATGGCCTGCATTGCCGACCGGCCGGTGTTGCGGTTGGCGTTGGTGCAGTTGGTGGGCACCTATTCCATCATTGCGGCGCTGACGGTGTTGGCGGTGCGGCTGGCGGAGGTGATGCCGGAGTTGGAGCCGGATCAATTTGGGTTTCTGTTGGCGGTGGCCAGCACGGGCATTGGCGGCGGCGCTTTTTTGGTGGGGCGATTTGGCAAACACTTGCGCCGCAGCGTGTGGGCCACTTTGGGGGCTTTGGCCATGGGGGTCTGCTTGCTGGCATTGGCGGCGGTGGGCGATCGCCTGGGGCCGAGCGTGGCGCGATCGCGGGGTTGGGGGTGGGGGCCGGCTTGTGCGTTATTCCGATGCAAACGGCGATCCAAGAAGAAACCCCCGAAGAAATGCGAGGCAAGGTCTTTGGGCTGCAAAACAATGCCATCAACATTGCCCTGAGTTTGCCCCTATCCTTGGCGGGTCTGGCCGAAAGCGCCTGGGGTCTGCCGGCGGTGTTTGTGGGGTTGGGGGTGCTGGCCAGCGGTCTGGGGGTGCTGACCCGCTGGCTGGATCGCTCCTGAGTCCTTCGGGGAACGGCGGCGGGGGTCGCAAACATTTGTTGCGGGGTGGGCGATCGCCCGGCCCAGCTTCTAACCTAAAGGGGTTGTTTCCCTGTGCGGCCATGAAACTTGCCTATTGGATGTATGCCGGCCCCGCCCACATCGGCACGCTGCGCATCGCCAGTTCGTTTCAGAATGTTCATGCCATCATGCACGCGCCGTTGGGGGACGACTACTTCAACGTAATGCGATCGATGCTGGAACGGGAGCGCAACTTTACGCCGGTGACCACCAGCGTGGTCGATCGCCATGTGTTGGCCCGGGGTTCCCAAGAAAAGGTGGTGGACAATGTGGTGCGCAAGGATCGGGAAGAACACCCCGATTTGATTGTGTTGACCCCCACCTGCACTTCCAGCATTTTGCAAGAGGATTTGCAGAATTTTGTGGAGCGGGCCCAGCTCGATGCCCAATGCGATGTGTTGTTGGCGGATGTGAACCACTACCGGGTCAACGAGTTGCAGGCGGCCGATCGCACGTTGGTTCAGATTGTGGCGTTTTACATCGAAAAAGCCCGTCGTGCGGGAACCTTGCCCACCGCCAAAACCGAGCGTCCTTCGGTGAACCTGATTGGGTTATCGACGTTGGGTTTTCACAATCGCCACGATCGCCGGGAATTGATGACGTTGTTGCGGGGGTTGGGGATCGAAGTCAACGCGGTGATTCCCGATGGGGCCCGGGTGGCCGAACTCCAAAATTTGGGGCGGGCTTGGTTCAATTGGGTGCCCTACCACGAGTTGGGGGGCCTCACGGCGGATTACCTGGCGGCCGAGTTTGGGATGCCCAGCGTGCGGGTGACCCCCATGGGCCTGCTGGAACGGCCCGGCAATCCGGGAAATGCAGCAAGTGTTGCAGCACCAGGGCCACAGCGTTGATTACGAGCCGTTTATCGACGAACAGACCCGGTTTGCCTCGGAGGCGGCCTGGTTTGCCCGTTCGATCGACTGTCAAAATTTGACCGGCAAGCGGGCGGTGGTGTTTGGCGATCGCACCCACGCGGCGGCCATGACCAAACTGCTCACCCAAGAGATGGGGATTCGGGTGGTATGGGCGGGCACCTATTGCACCCACGATGCCGAAGCCTTTCGGGCGGAAGTCCAGGGACTCTGCGACGACGTGTTGATTACGGAGGATCACGGGGTGGTGGCCAATGCGATCGCTCAGACGGAGCCGGCGGCCATTTTTGGGACGCAAATGGAGCGCCACGTGGGCAAGCGGCTGAACATTCCCTGCGGCGTAATTGCGGCCCCGGTGCACATTCAAAATTTTCCGGTGGGGTTCCGCCCGTTTTTGGGGTACGAAGGGGCCAACCAATTGTGCGATTTGGTCTACAACACCTTTACGTTGGGGATGGAAGATCACCTGTTGGAAATGTTCGGCGGCCACGATACCAAACCGGTGTTGGCGGCGGCCATGACCGGCGATCTGCCCTGGACGGCCGAAGCCCAAGCCATTTTGCAGAAAATTCCGGGGTTTGTGCGGAGCAAAGTAAAACGCAATACCGAAACCTATGCCCGCGATCGCCGGTTGCCGGAAATCGATCTCCCTACGTTCTATGCCGCCAAAGAAGCCGTAGGAGCCTAGGTGCTGTAGGGCACCGCCCCTCGCCCCGGTTCTTGAGGGCGGGCTGAGGGAAGCCGAAGCCCGCCCCCAACCCCGAATCCTGCCACAATACCTACCAGTGTCAACTACGGAGCGGCCATCATGTTGGGAGTAGCGGTGATCGGCACCGGGTTTGCCGCCGGGGTGCGTGCCCGTTTGGTACAGGAAGATCCCCGCACCCATCTGGTGGCGATCGCCGGTCAGCCGGAGCGGGCCCAAACCTTGGCGGATGCCTTGGGGGTTCCCGCCCTGACCCGAGCCGAGGCGATCGCCCATCCCGCCGTGGGGTTGGTGGTGGTGGCCAACGCCAACGCCGATCATGGGGGCGCGGTTCGGGAAGCCCTGCAAGCCGGCAAACACGTCGTGGTGGAATACCCCTTGGCCTTGTCTTGGCAAGAAGGGGAAGCCTTGGCCGCTTTGGCTACGGCCAAGGGGGTTTTGCTGCACGTCGAGCACATCGAATTGTTGGGGCCCATTCACCAAACCGCCACCGCCTGGTTGCCGGAAATCGGCCAACCCATCGCCGCCCGGTACCGCACGATCGCCCCCCAGCGGCCCGCCCCCGCCAAGTGGAGTTACCAACCCGATCGCGTGGGATCGCCGTGGGTGGCCGCCCTATCCCGCATCAGCCGCTTCACCCGTTGGTTTGGGTTGCCCCGTACCGTGGCCGCCACCGGTCGGTACTGGGGAGAGGATTGGCCCCAGCGCTTCACGGCTTGTTTGGCCACCGCCCAATTGGTTTACCCCGATGGTTTCACGGTTGACCTGGCCTACGGCAAAGGCGAAGTCTTTTGGCAGGGCGATCGCACCCTTGAATTGTGGGGGGAACGTGGGGCGATCGCCTTTCAGGGAGAAACCGGCACCCTGGTCACCGAGCGGGGAGAGCACACCGCAACGGTTCCTTCGCCCCGGGGTTCCTTCGCCAAAGACTGGAAAGCCGTCCTGGATTTTCTCACCGAGGGCACGCCCCTCTATGTTTCGGTCGCCGAATCCCTGGAGGCTTTGGCAGTAGCCAGCGCCGCCGCCGAAGCCATCCGCGCCGGTCAAGTTCAGACCTTGGCGCTGTATCCGCAACTGAATTAAACCCGTTTCGGCTTCCGAAAGTACAAGTAAACACCCAGTTCACCTGCGTGATCGGTAAACTCTACATAAGTTTCTTGTATGCCTTCACATTGAAGGATGAAAAAAAGTTCGTTTAGGTTATAGGGATTCATCTGCACCTCCGGATCTTTGAGTTCGGAACTTTGATTTCCAGCCCAATACCTTAACCGATCAAACAGCAAATTTCTCACGTATTTCTTCACACTTCTAACGAACCGCTTCAATATAGAAGGTGTAGGAAGCACACCGTAGGTATCCCTAAAAGAAGACTTTGAGTAAGTGAATTGAATAGCACCAATCCCTCCATCATTTAAATATTTAAGAAGACTAACAAAGATTTGTCTCCCCCTGTCAATTGGTAAGTGTTGAAAAACAATGAAAGAGTGGATCAGATCAAAAGAATCCTCTAAGGCAGACAAGTTATCATCATCAGACTTAAGAAGGCTTGCATTTTTTACAAAATATTTGTTACAATTATTAACGGCTGCTTGCAGCATAGAATCAGACACATCAATCCCCCAAACATGATCTGCAATTCCTGCAAATGGTATGACAAGTCGACCAACTCCGCAGCCAAAATCCAAGACTCTTTTTGGCGAAAAATTTGAGTCAAAGTGCCTTCTACAAAACTTTAAAACATGCAGAACATCTTTTTTTCCAGATTCAAAAAACTCATTTAGAGCCTCCTCTGTAAGATTTTGTCGTCGAAATTTTTCATGGGCAAGTACACCAAAATAAGGGTCTCTTTGACCCCACTTCTCCCACTCGATATCTGTACCTCTATTATTATCTTTACCTTGTTTGCTCATGGTTTATGTTGCTCGCTTTCATTTAAAAAAAGTTTTCTCTGAATAAAGGTAACCCAACAGCAATTCAAATGATCTTAAAAAACTATTAATTTTTCGCGAAAACATCCGATCAATAGATCAATGGCTTGGTGCAAGAGGTGCCAAAACCGGCAAAGCATTGGGGATGTGTTCTACCGAAACCGGTAAAAAGCCGGCTGGGGGGCGATCGCCCATCTTGCGGGCCAAAAACCTCTGCTATGATGCAACCCTTGGAAGACCATTCGGCTCGAATTTATGCCACAGACCGTTTCGGCGCAGCAACTCCGGGAGTTTCTGGCCCAAACCCCGCCGTTCGATCGCCTATCCGCCGCCAACTTCGACTGGTTGATGACCAAGTGCCAGTTGTTCCAGTACCGGATGGGGCAAGCCATGCTCAGCCGCGAAGTCATGCCCGACCGGGCGATCGCCATTTTTGAGGGACAGGCCCGGTTGCTAGGGTTTAGCGCCGGTGGGGTGCCGGTGAGTTTGGGGGTGTTGGGCCCGGGCAAGTTGTTGGGATGGGGAAGCCTGATGCGGGGGGTGCCCTGCGAAACCGCCACCGCTTCCCAAGAAACCGTGGCCGTCACCATTCCCCAAGCCGATTTCATGGAGCTGATGCAACGGGAGCCCTCCCTGCGTCCGACCTTTGGCGATCGCCCCTCCTACTGCGAAGCCTATGAATTGGTGGTGGGGGAACTGCACCGCCGGGCCGACGGGGCTACCGATGCCAAAGCCGCCGCCGCCCGGGTCAGCGAAGAAGGAATAGTGGTGACCCTGCCGCAGGGGGAATTTGGCAAAGAGCGGCTCGATCCGAACCTGGTGTGGTTGGTCAGCGCCGGCACCGTGGAAGGATTTGCCCAGGGCAGCCGGTTGGACATGGGGCGCGATCGCTTTGTGGCCCTCTCCGCCACAGTGCGGTTGTTGGGCTTCCGGGACATGTTGGACGAAGCCAAAGCCGTCGCCGCCGAAGTGCTGGATGGGGGCATTCCCTACGCGCCCGAGCTGGTGCGCCCCACCACCGACCAAGAAGCCGCCGCCGGCACCGCCAAACGTTATCCCTTTGTCCGGGGCCGGGGTCCCATCGACGGGTTGTTGGCCTGCCTGCAAATGTTGGGCAAGTTCATGGAAGTGCCCTTCAAGCGCGACCTGATTCAGCGCATCCTGGAAGGGCAGGTGCGGGCCACCGGCAGCATTTCCATGCCCGTGTGCGGAGCCCTGGTCGAAACCATCGGTCTGAGCGGCCAACTGGTGCAAATTCCCACCACCGCCCTGACCCGCCTCAAGGGCACCGCCCTCATTCCCTGGCAAGACAGCTTTGCGGTGCTGTACAAAATCGACGAAAACGAAGTGATTTTTGCCAGCCCCCAGGGGCCCGGCATCCAGCGCAAAAAGCTGGACTACTTCATTGCCAACTGCCCCGAACAAATTCAGATTTTGTTCATCAAGCCGCCGGTGAGTCGGGTCGAAAAGTTTGGGTTGCACACCTTCATTCCCTATGTCCAAAAGCACAGCGGCATTTTGGTGCAGGTGTTGGTGGCTTCCTTCTTCATTTTGCTGTTTAGCTTGGCCACCCCCCTGATCACCCAGGTGATCATCGACAAGGTTTTGATTCAGAAGAGCGTCGCCACCCTCGACGTGTTGGGATGGTTGCTGGTGATTATTGCCCTGTTGGAAGGGGTGCTCACCTGGCTGCGAACCTACTTGTTTGTCGATACCACCAACCGCATCGACCTCAGTTTGGGTTCCGAAATCATTGATCACCTGCTGCGGCTGCCCCTAAATTACTTTGATCGCCGGCGGGTGGGGGAAGTTTCCACCCGGATTGGGGAACTTGAAAACATCCGCTCCTTCATGACCGGCACCGCCCTCACGGTGGTGATGGACGTGATCTTCTCGGTGGTTTACATCCTGATCATGTTTGCCTACAACTGGCAATTGACGTTGTGGGCGCTGGTGACGGTGCCGTTTTTCATGGGATTGGCGTTGGTGGCTTCCCCCCTGATTCGGCGGCAACTGCGGCGGAAAGCCGAACGGAATGCCGACACCCAGTCCTACTTGGTGGAAGTGTTGTCGGGGGTGCAGACCGTCAAAGCCCAGAACATCGAACTGAAGTCGCGGTGGCAGTGGCAAGAAAAATATGCCCGCTACGTCAACGCCGGCTTCCAGACGGTGATGACCTCCAGTTTTGCCAGCGCCGCCAGCACCTTCCTGAACCACCTTTCGAGTTTGTTGGTGCTGTGGGTGGGGGCTCACCTGGTGCTCGAAGGCGAGCTCACTTTGGGGCAATTGATTGCGTTTCGGATCATTTCCAGCTACGTGACCAGCCCCCTGTTGCGGTTGGCGCAGCTCTGGCAGAACTTCCAGGAAATCGGGTTGTCGATCGAGCGACTCAGCGACATCATGGACGCCGATCAAGAAATTTCTGCTGAAGATCGCACCAACATCCCGATGCCGATGATTGAAGGCTCGGTCAAATTTGAAGAAGTATCCTTCCGGTTTGGCAAAGACGGCCCGTTGCAGTTGGTGAACATCAACCTCGAGTTTTCGGCGGGTACCTTTGTCGGGATTGTCGGGCAGAGCGGTTCCGGCAAGAGCACCCTCACCAAACTGATTTCGCGGCTGTACGATCCGTTGCAAGGTCGGATTCAAATCGACAATTACGACATTGGTAAAGTAGAGTTGTATTCTCTGCGGCGGCAAATCGGCATTGTGTTGCAGGATTCTCTGTTGTTCAACGCCACCGTCCAAGAAAACATCGGTTTGGCCAACCCCGATGCCAGCACCGATGAAATCGTCGAGGCCGCCAAAATTGCCGCCGCCCACGAGTTCATCATGTCGTTGCCCCAGGGCTACAACACGGTGGTGGGGGAACGGGGGGCCGGCCTCTCCGGCGGTCAGCGGCAACGGATTGCGATCGCCCGGACGGTGTTGCAACGTCCGCGGATTTTGATTTTGGACGAAGCCACCAGCGCCCTCGACTACGACTCCGAGCGGCAAGTGTGCCAAAACCTGGCGGTCGAATTTCACGATCGCACCATTTTCTTCATCACCCATCGCCTCAACACCATCAAAGGCGCGGACGTGATTTTGATGATGGACAAAGGTTCCGTCGTAGAAATGGGTACCCACTCAGAATTGATGGATTTGAAAGGGCGGTATTACTGCCTGTTCATGCAGCAAGAATCGCAAATGTAGGAGTTCCCCCATGTCGCAGACCCCTCATACCGCATCGCCCTCTCCAGAAACCAACGGAGCCTTGGCCAAAGTGGCGGTGACGCCGCCAACGGTGGCCGCCGGTCAAACCGGAATTGAAATGTTGCCGGATGCCGTCGATCAACCGGTGATTTACGAACGCACCATTTTCTGGTCGCGGCTCTTTGTATGGCTGATTGTGGGCATCACCACCGGTTCGGTGGCCTGGGCCTACTTCAGCAAAATCGATGAATCGGTGCCGGCGATCGGACGTCTCGAAACCAAAGAAGCGGTGCGGGAGATTCAGACCCCCACGGCCGGTGTGATTTTGGAGCTCAAAGTCAAGGACGGAGACAAAGTTGCGGCCGGCGATTTGCTGCTCACGTTGGATCCCACCGGCCCCAAAGCCGATCGTGCCACCCTCTTGCAAAGCAAAGCGGCGTTGGAAACCGAAAATCAGTTTTATCAGAGTTACCTCGAAGATTTTCAGGTACCTTTGATCGACGGGGAAAACGTGACGGATGAGTTTGTGCAAAACCTGCAGCGATCGCTGGACACCAGTGCCAACGATTTTCGGTCGCGGGTAGCGGCGGCCGACCTGGAAGTGACCCAACTGGAATCCCAAGCGGAGCGGGTGCGGCAGCAAATCGAAGGCAACCGCCGCCTAATTTTGGCTAACGTCAACATTTTGGGTCGTACCCAAGCCATCCTCGAAACCAACCGCAAAATTTTGGAGGACATGCGGCCCGTTTCGGAGTCGGGTGCTTTGTCGCTGCTGCAATTCCGGCAACAGGAACAACGGGTGCAGTCGGCCGAAGCCGACAAACTATCGCGGGAAGGCGAGCTGGTGCGTCTGGAGTCGGAGATCAACCAACTGCAAGAGGAAGCGCAACGCTTGACCTCAGCCATTTCGCAAGGGAAGGAGCGCCGCGACAACGTGGTTTCGCAGTTTCGGCGAGAATTTTACAGCGGATTACAGAAAACCAGAAACGCTTGACCGACCTCAACGGGCAACTGGAAAAAGCCGAGAAATCTTTGGAATATCAAGAAGTGCGGGCCCCCATCGCCGGCACGGTTTTTGATGTCAAAGTATCCTCGGGCGGGGTGATTTCGGGAGTGAATGCGGCCAATCCGGTGATGAAATTGGTGCCGAAGGACAGCTTGCAAGCCAGCGTGTTCATCACCGATCGCGACATTGGGTTTGTCCGGAAAAAGCTGAACGAGAACGGGGAAAAAGGGGTACCGGTGGAAATCAGCATTGATTCTTTTCCCAAATTGCAGTACGGCAGCGTCACCGGCACCCTGGTATCGATCGGCAGCGATGCCTTGCCTCCGGAGCCCCAGACCGGTCGCCAATTTTTTGCCTTTCCGGCCCGAATTCAACTGGATGCCCAAGTCCTGAAGGTGGGCAACGATTGCCAAGATCCAAAACCCCGTGGCGAGTGCATCGAGCTGCCCCTGCAGCCTGGGATGTCGGTCAGCACCAGCATTCTGACCCGAAAGCGCCGGGTGTTGGACATTTTCTTGAGCCAGTTTGTCGATCGCGTCGATTCCCTGCGGGAAGTGCGGTAGTTTTGGGAGCCGGTGGGACGGAAATCAAAGGCTGAGGGAGCGCCCAAGAACGGGCTTTCCGGACGAATTCGGCCCTGGGTCACGCCAACCGCGGTATCCTGAGGAAGGCGTTTTCCGAACCAAACCATGCGGCTGCTGATTGGCAACGACGACGGGATTTACGCGCCGGGCGTCTTGGCACTGGTGGAAGCCCTCTGCCCAGAACACGAGGTGATGGTGGTCTGTCCCGATCGGGAGCGATCGGCCATGGGCCATGCCCTCACGTTGCAGGAGCCGTTGCGGGTCGATGCGGTGACCGATCGCTTTCCGCCTTCGGTGATGGCTTGGTCTTGTTCGGGAACCCCGTCCGACTCGATCAAGCTGGCTTTGGAAGCCTTGTTGCCGGAACCGCCGGAGCTGGTGTTGTCGGGGATCAACCGGGGGGCCAACCTGGGCACCGATGTGTTGTATTCGGGCACGGTTTCGGCCGCGATGGAAGGAGCTTTGGATGGATTTCCCAGCGTTGCACTGAGTTTGACCAGTTTTAGTTCTTTGGATTTTACGGCGGGGGCCCAATTTGCCCAACAATTGGTGACGGCGATCGAGCGGCGACCGTTGCCGGGGCCGTGGTTGCTGAACGTCAACATTCCGGCCATTCCCGCTGCGGACATTTGCGGGGTGGCGGTGGGGCGGTTGGGGGTGCGGCGTTACCGCGATGTATTTGATAAGCGGGTAGACCCCCGGGGCAAGACTTACTATTGGCTATCGGGGGAGGTGGTGGAGGAAGAAGCGGGCCCCGGCACCGACATCGAAGCCATCCGCAACAATTACATTTCGCTGGTGCCGTTGTATTTTGACTTGACCATGGGGGCCGCTTTGCCCCACCTGCAGGCCTGGACTCAAGCCAGCTTTGGCGAGGCGTTGTACTTCCCCTAAACCATCATGAAAAAAGCACTCGCAGTTTTTCCAAACACCGTGGGGTTTTGGCTGCCTTTGGGGATCTGGGCGGTGGCGGGCGTGGTGGCCGGACGGCACCTCTACGAGCTGGTGTTGACGAACGATCGCTGGGGGGCCATCGGTTTGTTGGTGCTGGCCCTGGGCAATTTGTGGGCTTTGCCCCAGGCGCTGGCGGGGTTGCCGGCGGGGATTTTGGCCCTGGGGCGACTTGGCTCCCTGGGCTGGGGCGCTTTGGCCGGCGGGGCGATCGCTGGGGGGGTGGTGGTTGCCCTCACCTTGCCAGAAAGCGATCGGGTGCGCGATCCGGAGCAAAAGCTGGCGATCGCCGAGGGTTTGGCGGCGGTGTGGACGGTGGCGGTAGCCTGGCAATGGAGCGCCTACCTGTTGGCCTACCTGCCGGGGGCGATCGCCCCGTGGGGGGTGGGGGCTTTGGCCGGTGGGTTGGTGGGGGCGGGGCCCAATTGCGATCGGCGGGGCTTTCCCGGAAAGAAATTGGGCAATTGTTGGCAATCGCGACGGCTCTGCCCATGGGGATCGGGGCGCTGTGGGGAGTTTTGGTGTTTCGGCCCCCGACCGAATGGCTGTAGCGGTGAACCGTTGGGAGCATCCCGGGGTCTGAGAGAAGGGATTCACCCAACCAAGTCTGGAGGGAGCGATCGTGGACAAGCCGGTTTCGGATCCTTGGCATTTCGACCTTTGGCCCAGGGACATTTGGGCGGGAGGGGATCGCCCCGATCCGCTGGTCATCAATGCGACGGCGTGGAAGGCGCTGACTTTGGGTCTCGATCACATTGTGCTGTCGGGGGAAAAATACATCGCAGAGGGCGATCGGGAAATTTTGCACGAAACCCCGATTGTACCCACCGCCAATCTCTCGGCTGATGTGGCCGCCGGGGTGCAAGCGGCAGCCCTGGAAGCGGCGATCGCCGGCAACCTGTTGGCGGTTTTGGCGGAGATGGACGCCGTGACCCACCCTTGGCCCCTCTAGGTCGTGTTGACAGGGAGGGGCGCCATGGTTTCCCATCGAATGCACATCTTCGCCAAGCAGCGGCTACAACGAACCCCATTCCGCCGGCAGCAGGTTGGCCTGCAGGGTGAAGCCCCCTTGACCGTTGGGGGTCAACACGTAGGCGATGCCCTGGGGATCGGGATAGATGCCGGTGGCTGCCTCAAAAATATCGTCGTGACCGACAATTACGGTGTTTTGCCCTGAAGCCGGCACCGCAGTGAGCAGCGGCATCACCTTGTCTTTCATTTCTTGGACTTGCGCTTCGCTGTACTCCTCAAAGGGCAAAAAGTTGAGGCGGGCATCTTTTTGGTGGCGACCAAAGGCCAAGTCGGCGTGTTGCCAAGCTCGACAATACTGGCTGGCCACCACTTCCCCCACCGGAATGTTTTTGGCTTGGAAGGCCGCCCCAATGTCTTTGGCCTGTTGAATGCCCACCGCGCTCAGCTTCCGCTGGGTCTCACAATCCTCCAACCGCATGTTTTTATCGGCTTGGTCGGCATAGTCTTTGTCGGTTTGGGCGTGCCGAAAATAGATGATGTGACCGCCCGCCTGCAACGCTTGCAGGAGTTCGGGGCCACTCAATTTGTCCTGAAATTCGGCGTTGGCTTTTTCCCCTGGGCTCATTTCTGCGGCCGGGGATGATTCTGCCGGGGCTTGGGTTGTCGGGGTTTGTGCCGTTGGCGGTATTTCGGAGTTGCTGCAAGCGGCGATCGCCAGCACCGTTGTCATGATCCCGATCGCCGACCATCCTTTGCCCATGGTTTTCCATGCCTCTAAATGATTTTCATTCTCAATTGTGCCACAGTTTTATAGCTATACGGCGGTAAACAACTTGGTTGGGACGGAGTGCGGAGGTGAAACCCCTGGCTGGGGGGCGCAGCCCCCAACCCCCCTTTTCCTTCGATATCCAAGCTTACCCGAATATAGCTTTATCACATTTCACCACAGCGGTCGCATTGACGAAATCATTGCTGATGCGGGCTGTCGCGTGATGTATGGCAAATTTAATTAAAAGTGGCACGACCACGATTGCTTTGATTGCCTTTACTCCCCTCTCCCCCCCTGGGAGAGGGGCTGGGGGTGAGGGCAAGATTGTCGCAAACAGATTTGAAATGGCTATATGTTGAAGAGCATGGAAATAGCCTACAGGCTGACAACCCAAATGGAGCGGACTTGTAAGACTAACTATGAATGATGCTTCGCAGTCACTCATTTGGAGCGTTAGATTGCCAGCCCCAGAGTCGTGAGTCGTCCAAATGGTTGGGGAAAGATGCGTTGGGGCCGGAACGGGTGGAAGCAAGAGAATTATGGGCGATACTGGATTCGAACCAGTGACCCCTTCCGTGTGAAGGAAGTGCGCTACCACTGTGCCAATCGCCCTTGGGGTTATGATTGTACCGCAATCCGCGCCGCCTGTCCAGAAAAAAACTAACCCCAGCGAAATATGGCAGCACCCCAACTCAAACCCGCCCCAAAACCGGCGATCGCCACGATTTGTCCCGGTTGCAGGAGGCCCGCCGTTGCCGTGGCTTCGAGGGCCAGGGGAATGGAAGCGGCGGAAGTGTTGCCGTAGGCTCCCATGTGGCTGACGGTTTTGGTTGCAGGGATCGCCAACCGTTGGGTCACCGCATCCAAAATCCGTTGGTTGGCCTGGTGCAAAATCCACCAATCCACCTCGGAAACCGTCAAACCCGCGCGATATAGGGCTTTTTCCAACACCTCCGGCACCATTTTTACGGCGAACCGATACACCTCGCGTCCATTCATATCGATGGGGCCGTAGCGACCGTCGTGGTAGGCCAGCCTCAACAACGCACTATCTTGACCGTTGGTGCCGCATTCCCATCCCAAGAGGTGGTTGGTGGGCGCGGCCGAGACCAGCACCGCCCCCGCCCCATCGCCAAACAAAATGCAAGTGCGGCGATCGCCCCAATCGACCCATCGGGACAGGGCATCGGCCCCAATCGCCAACACGTTGCGGTAGGCACCGGTCTGGACAAATTGGGCGGCGGTCACCAACGCAAAGGCAAACCCAGAGCAAGCCGCAGTCAGATCGAAGGCAACGGCCCGGGTTGCCCCAACAAAGCTTGAATTTGGGGCCCCGATCCAAACAGATCGTCCGGGGTCGAGGTCGCCACCACAATCAAATCCAAATCGGTGGGGGCCAGACCCGCCCTTGCCAAGGCTTGCTGTCCCGCCTGGGCCGCCAACGTCGCCAGGGATTCCCCTTCCCCCAACACCCGCCGCTCACGGATGCCGGTACGTTCTTGAATCCATTCGTCGGTGGTGTCCACCATGCGGCTCAAATCGTCGTTGGTCAGACGGCGGGCCGGGGCGGCGGACCCAGGGGCCCAAATGCGTACTCCAATTCCTGTCATGAATTTCCTGCGGTGTGCCCAAAATTGCTAAGAGTCGGCGGCTTCCCGATCGCCGCCCCGCTCGGTGCTGGAGATCGGCGTTTTGGCCATCTCTTCCCGGAGGCGATCAATCAAATGGTTGCGTACCGCATCGCTGGCAACCCGAATGGCATTGTAAACACTGGTTCCCTTGGAGCTGCCGTGGCCAATAACGCAAATGCCGGCCACCCCCAGCAACAAGGCACCGCCGTACTCGTCGTAGTCCATGCGTTGTTTCAGCCGCTTGAAATTTCCGCGCAACAACAGGGAACCCAACTTGCCCCAAGGCCCCCGTGGCAATTCTTCTTTGAGAATTTGCATCGCCAGCAGCCCCACCCCTTCCGCAAATTTGAGCAGGACATTGCCCATAAACCCGTCGCAAATCACGGCATCAAAATGGCCGCTCATCACCTCCCGCCCCTCGGCGTTGCCCACAAAACAAATGCGATCGTCTTCTTGGAGGGCTTGGTGCACCCGTACCGCCAAATCGTTGCCCTTGCTGGATTCTTCGCCAATGTTGAGCAGGCCGATTTTGGGCTCGGGAACCCCCAAGGCGTAGCGGCAATAGATCGAGCCCATCAGGGCAAATTGCTCCAAAAATTTGGGCCGGCAATCGACGTTGGCCCCCACGTCCAACAGCAATACCGGTTTGTGGGGAATGGCCGTCGGCAAGAACGCCCCGATCGCCGCCCGATCAACCCCCGGCAGCCGGCCCAGCCGCAACGAAGCCGCGACCATGGCCGCCCCCGTATGGCCCGCCGATACCACCGCATCCGCTTCTTTCTTTTTGACCAAATCCATGGCCACGGCAATCGAAGACTTGGGCTTGCGGCGGAGCGCCTCCAGGGGCTCTTCATCCATCGCGATCGCCCCTTCGGCATCGCAGATTTCGATTTGCTTGACCGCTTGGGGATAGGTCTGGCAATGGCTTTCCAAACAAGCCGCGATCGCCGCCCGCTCCCCCACCAGCACCATCTGGGCCGCCAGCCGCTCTTGGGCCATCACCGCCCCGGCCACAATTTCCGCGGGGGCCCGATCGCCGCCCATGGCATCTACCGCAATTCTCATGGAAACGCAACCCAGTTGGGAAAACCCGCCGCCCCAATTTTACCAGCTTGTGACCCTCGTCACGGTTCTCCGATTCGGACAACCGTCGGCTACAATAAGCAGATGCCTAAAGCCCTAAACATTTGGAACGTCACATTTGGAACGTCAGAGGTTCGATAGCCAAAACTTTTACAAAAGAGCTGGTAAGCACCGGTGGACATGCCCAATTGCGAACGGTAGATTGGCACAAGCTTGGTGCCCCAAAGGTTTCGGGTTGGTCACGTCCCTTTGCAACCGCGCTTTTGGGTACACAGGGGCAATGGGTGAAGTGGAATCTGGAAAAATTGGCTGGACAATTGGTTAAGCCATTGCCCCAAGCCAGGACTCAAGTTAGCTCAGGCTAAACCAGGCCCCAAATCAGACTACAGGCTAGCTTACAGATAAGCTGCAGGCAAGCTACAGGCAAGATTCATCGGCTCTCTGTCGGTTTTTGTGTTTGCCAGCATTTTTGCAAAGGTGTGGGCAAACCGGAGCGCCAACTAGACATCAGGGAAAAAGGACTATCATGCTGCACCGCAAAATCTACCAACTCTGCGAAGCCAAAAGCGATGTGTGGGTGTACCTGCGGGATCAGGGGCGGTGGCTAGACCGAGCGCGCATTCTGGACATTGAGGGGGATGTGGTCACCATCCGCTACGAGACGGAAGACGAAGACGAGGTGTGCTCGTGGGAGGAAATGGTGCGTCTTGAGAGCATTGGGGCGGTGGCCAACCGGCTGTCGGTGGTGCCCAAGGGCACCCTTTCTTCCCATGACTTGCTGACTTCGGAGGAGTGCCACGAGTCGGAGCAGTTGCGCCCCCGGCCCGAGGTGGATTAAACCTGGCTTGAGATCATGCAACCGTTTGATTTGACGGCCGCGATCGCGGTGGCGGCGGAGGTGCGATCGCGGTTGCCGGGTCGGGTAGAACAGGTTTTGCAGCCCGATCGTTTCACGCTATGCCTGTTGTTGCGGACGTTGACGGGAAAGCAGGGTTTGAGCCTATCCTGGCATCCGCAGGCGGCGCGGTTTGGCTGGAGCGGGTTGCCTCCCCGTCGCCCCGATACGTTTTCGTTTCGGCAACAGGTGGGGCATCAGGTGCAGGGTTTGGCGTTGGTGACGGTGGGGCTGGCGGCGCCGTGGGAGCGGGTGTTGCGGTTTGATTTTGCCGAGCGGCCGGGGGACGTGCCGCGGTGGTACCTCCACCTCGAAATCGTGGGTCAGTATAGCAACGCGGTGTTGGTGAATGCCGAAGGTGTGGTGGTGGCGGCGGCCCGACAGGTGGGCGATCGCCAGTCGCGGTTGCGTTCGGTGCAGACCGGTGATCCCTATCAACTGCCACCGCCCCGGTTGGCGGCGAGCCCCCATTTGGACGAGCCCATGGCAGTGTGGCGCGATCGCCTAACGGTGTTGGGTTTGCCGCTGCTCAAGGCGACCCTGGCGGCGTATCGCGGCGTGAGTACGGCCCTGGTGCAGGGCATGTTGGCCCGGGCGGAACTGCCTCCGCAAGCGGTGCCCTCTACCCTGACCGCCGCCGACTGGCACCGTTGGTTTGGGGTGTGGCAACAGTGGGTTGCCGCCGTTACCACCGAAGCGATCGCCCTCCAGGAAACCCCATCGGGTTATGGGCTGGTTTGGGATGGTTGGGGGGAAAGCGCCAGCGCGTTGGTGACCCGTTATTACGAAACCCGGTTGCAGCGGGAAGCCGATGCCCGTCTGGTTCAGCACCTCCGGCAGACCGTGCAGGGACACCTTGCCAAACTGCAGCGCAAAGCCGAGGGGTTTTGCGATCGCCTGGTTCGCAGCGAGACCGCCGATGGCTTGCAGGCCGAAGCCGATTTGCTGATGGCCCATTTGGGTGGGGGGGCGCCGGGGCTACGGGAAATTGCCCTGCCGGATTTTGGGACGGGGGAGCCGCAAACCTTGGCCCTCGATCCGACCCTCACGGTCTTGCAAAATGCCCAGGCCCGTTATCGCCAAGCCCAAAAACTGCGGCGATCGCGCGAAACCTTGAACCGCCTTTTGACAGAGGTCATGGCCGAAATCGCCTACCTGGAGCAAGTGGCGGTGGACTTGGCGCTGGGGGAAGACGATCCGGAGGTTTGGCCGGAATTGGAAGCGGAGCTGATCGAGCAGGGTTATTTGACCGTTCCCGCCCGTCCCAAAGTCAAACCCAAAGCTACCCTCGATTGTCGGCGCTACACCAGTCCTGGCGGGTGGGAAATTTGGGTGGGTCGCAACAACCGCCAAAACGATCTGCTGTGGCGCTCGGCCCAGCCCTGGGATATTTGGCTGCACGCCCAGGAAATTCCCGGGAGCCATGTGCTGTTGCGGTTGTCGCCGCAAACCGTTCCCGACCGGCTCGATCTGCAACACGCCGCCAACTTGGCCGCCTACTACAGCCGGGCCCGCCTGAGCGATCGGGTGCCTGTGGTTTGGGTCAAACCGCAACACCTGTTCAAGCCCAAGGGGGCGAAACCGGGGATGGTCGCCTACCGCCACGAAGAAATTTTGTGGGGAGAGCCGGCGGCGGTGCGGGCCGAGCCCCTATGCTAGTCTGAAGGGAAAATTGCACCGGGGAGAAAGACCTTGCGCCGCTTGGTGATTGGGGATGTCCATGGCCACTATGCCGGGTTGATGGCCCTCATGGAATACATCGGTCTCACCGCAGCGATCGCCTGTACTTTTTGGGAGATTTGATCGATCGCGGCGACGAAAGTGCGGCGGTGGTGGACTGGGTGATGGCGCGGGCCACCGAATCCCTCCTGGGAAATCATGAGCATATGTGCTTGGAAGCCCACCAGGCCCCGACTTCGATGGCTTGGCAGGGTTGGGTGGCCAACGGCGGTCACAAAACCTTGGCCAGCTATGCCAATGGCGTGGTGCGGCCCGAACATTTGGCGTGGATGGCGCAGCGCCCCCCTACCTCGATTTGGGCAAAGAATGGTTGGTTCATGCCGGCGTGAACCCAGACTTGCCGTTGCACCGGCAGGGGGTGCGGGAGTTTTGCTGGATCCGCGAGCCGTTTTTTTGCAGCCCCAAGCCCTTTTTCCCCGACAAAACCATTGTGACCGGGCACACCATTACGTTTATGTTTCCGGGGGTGCCCCGGGGCAATTGGCGGCGGGAGCGGGCTGGCTGAATTTGGAAACCGGCGCTTACCATCCCAAAAGCGGCTGGCTGACGGCCCTCGACCTGGAAACCTATCGGGTGTACCAAAGCAACGTGTTTCATCGCCAAAACCGGGTGCACGATCTGGCGGAAATTGCCGTTTATTTTGAAGTTGCGGAATAGGGAAAAGGAAGGGGCGATCGCCGGTAAAATATGCCGGGGAGAATTGTGGTGGCCCATGTTGGCGGTGGCGGTCTTGGCGGCGGGCAAAGGTACCCGCATGAAATCGGACATCCCCAAGGTGTTGCAGGACTGGGGGGCAATCGCTGGTGCAACGGGCTTTGACGGTCGCCTGCAGCCTGCAGCCCGAGCGGCGGTTTGCGATCGTGGGCTATCGGGCCGATTTGGTGGAAGCCGCCTGCAGGGCATTCCCCACCTTGAGTTTGTGCGGCAGGAACCGCAGTTGGGAACGGGTCACGCCATCCAGCAATTGTTGGCGCCGTTGGCGGGGTTTACGGGGGAACTGGTGGTTTCGACCGGAGACACCCCCCTTTTGCGGCCCGAAACCCTTCAAGAGTTGGTGGATTTTCACCGGCGGCAGGGGGCGGCGGCCACGGTTTTGACCGCTTTGTTGCCCGATCCGACGGGCTATGGCCGGGTGTTTTGCGACAGCACGAACCGCATTGAATTTATTGTTGAGCATCGGGATTGCACCGAAGCCCAGCGCCAAAACCGGCGGGTCAGTGCCGGCGTGTATTGCTTCGACTGGCCCCAACTGGCGATGGCGTTGCCCAAACTCACCACCAACAACGACCAGAAGGAATACTACCTCACCGAGGTTTTTCATTATTTGCAACCGGTGTACGCCTTGGATGTGGCGGACTACGAGGAGAGCCTGGGGATCAACGATCGCCTGCAATTGGCACGGGCCCACCGGGTGTTGTTGGATCGGGTGCGGGAAAAGTGGATGCGGGCGGGCGTGACCATGGTTTTGCCAGAATCGATCACGATCGACGATACGGTGGAGCTGGCGGCCAACGTGGTGTTGGAGCCCCAGACCCATTTGCGGGGTCGGACTCGGATTGGCCCCAATAGCCACATTGGGCCCGGCACTTTTATTGGCGACAGTACGGTGGGGGCCAACGCTTCCATTGTGTATTCCCACCTCGAACAAAGCACCGTCGGCGACGATTGCCGGATTGGCCCTATGCCCGCCTGCGGGGGGAAGCGGTGGTGGGCGATCGCTGCCGCATCGGCAATTTTGTGGAACTGAAACACACCACGATGGGGCCCCAAAGCACGGCGGCCCACCTCAGCTATTTGGGGGATGCCACCCTTGGTCAGGGGGTGAACATTGGCGCCGGCACCGTGACGGCCAACTACGACGGCACCCACAAACACCCTACGGTCATTGGCGATCGCAGCAAAACCGGGGCCAACTCGGTCTTGGTGGCCCCGGTGACGGTGGGCCAGGGGGCCAACCTGGGAGCCGGTTCGGTCATCGTGGAAGATGTGCCCGACCGCAGCTTGGCGATCGCCCGGGCGCGGCAGGTCACCAAACCCGATTATTACGATGGGGCGGGACAGAAGCAGAACCCAGAACCTTAACTTGGGGGGGGAACGGGTGCCCCCCTTACAATAGGAAATGAGCCTCTGGATTCGTCTCGTTATCCATTGATTGCCAATTCGCCATGCAGTTTATCAAGGCCAAACAGGCATATCCGCTGCTGGCGGGGGCCGGCCTCGCCCTGCTCGGCCTTTGGCTATGGCAGCAGGTGTGGCCACCGGTGCGCACGGTGCCGGAACCTTTGCCGGTGGTGATTCCTCCGCTGCCGCCAAAATTGCCGCTGCCGGCCCCCAACCCCGAAGCCCGCGCCGGCTTTTTACGGGTAGGCAACCGTACCGATCGCCCGGTGCGGGTGATTGTGTGGGTACGGCCGCAGCCTGCCCCAAACCTGACGACCCATGAGCCCCTGCACTGGGACTTTGCGCCGGGGGAGGGGGGCACCGGCGGTTTGATTTTGTCGTTGCCCGAGGGCCAGGTGACGGTGCAACCTGGCGATGTGGTGTTTGCGTTTGCCACGGACGGTTCCCGGGCCTATTGGGGCCCCAATCTAGTCGGCGAAACCCCGGCCCCCTTCTGGGATCGCGATCGCCAAGAATGGAGCGCCATTCTCCAACCTTGAACCGGGGAATTTGGGGGCAACCCAAAGCCAGAAAGCGGTTCCCCGGTCAGGCGGTGGGTTTGTCTTTGGCCGCTTCCAGGGTCTGTTTGACGGCTGCCAAAATTTTCTGATGTTCCGCCAGTCCTTCGTAGGCAAAGCGGTTGAGGTTTTGGCGGACGATCGCCCCGTTGAGGTACTGAATCCGTTCGCGGTTGAGGGGGTGGCTGGACAGCCATGGGGGG
>JAAUUG010000152.1 GCA_012031195.1 Oscillatoriales cyanobacterium SM2_1_8 | reverse complement strand
GGCGCCGTCACCGGAAGCCCGTCGCCTCGATCGCTTCTGGCTCCCCTCCCTGCCGTTTGCCCAACAGGAAATCGAAAACCTGTTGACGTTGTTCCCGAACCGCAGCACTTCCCTCTGGAACCGCGACCTCCAGCCGGAAAGCCTGCTGGCCCAAGCCCCCGCCTACAACACGGTGCACCTGGCCACCCATGCTCTGTTTCAACCCGGTCGCCCCGAAGATTCCTTCATTTTGTTCGGCAACGGCCGCCGGCAAACCCTCGCCGATGTCCGTACCTGGCAACTCGCCATCGATTTGTTGGTGCTGAGTGCCTGCGAAACCGCCAGCGGTGGACTCACCGGCCAAGGCGAAGAAATCCTGGGGTTTGGGTACCTCATGGCCCAAGCCGGGGTCCGCACCAGCATCGCTTCCCTGTGGGCCGTGGACGATGGCGGCACCCAGGTTTTTATGGATATATTTTACACTTTCCTGCAACAGGGGCGATCGCCCCAACAAGCGCTGCAACAAACCCAGCGGGTCTTGGCCACCGGCAACTTTGCCCCCTTGGGTCAAGGGCGGGCCCGCATCGAACGAAATGTGCGCAACCGCATTCCCCGGGCGATCGCCGAATACCTCAGCCACCCCTATTACTGGGCCCCGTTCCTGGCGATCGGCGATTGACCGTCGCCCAAGCCGCTCGAATTCACCTCAAAAAAAGCCGTACCGCAAGCACGGCACAGCTATAGAAACAACTTGGTTGGGACGGGGGGCAGGGATCAAACCCTTGGCTGGGGGCTTTGCCTCCCCCTTTTCCTTCGATGTCTGAAACTTACCCGAACATATAGTCGTTTCAAATGTGTTTGCGACAGTCTCGCCCTCACCCCCAACCCCTCTCCCAGGGAGGGAGAGGGGAGTAAAGGCAATCAAACAATCGTAGTCGCGCCATTTTTAATTAAATTGACTATAGCTACAGCCCCAAGTTGACAGCGACCGCAAAGGCCGCCATGGGTTACTGCAAGAGGTACACAATGCCAAACAACACCACCCAAATCACATCGACAAAGTGCCAGTAGATGGAAGCGGCGAAGATGCCAAAGTGTTTGCCCCCAAGAAGGCCCCCGGTTGGCGCGATCGCAGCAACACCCCGGCAATGATGGCCAGACCGATCGCCACGTGCAACCCGTGAAACCCGGTCAACACATAAAACCCGCTGGCAAACAAGCTGGTGGTGAGACCAAAGGCCAGGTGTTGGTACTCGTACACCTGCCCCGCCAAAAACACTGCCCCCATCGCAAACGTCGCCAATAGCCATTTTTGGGTTGATCGCACATCATCCCGGGCGATCGCCCCATCGGCCTGGTGAATCACAAAACTGCTGCTGATGAGAATCAGGGTATTGACGGTGGGCAGCAGCAATTCCAATTCCGAACCCTCCGGCGGCCAGACCATCGTCCCCGCCCGACTCATCAAATAACAGGCAAAAAAGCCCCCAAACAACATCCCTTCCGAAACCAAAAACGTAATCAAGCCAAAGGGACGCAAGTCGGGGTGGGTCGCATGGTGGTCGCTTACCACAACCTGTTCGCCAGCCTGTGTGCTATCTGCAGCCAAAGTCATGGCAGGACTCCTATGGGTGTACAAGGTTGGCAGGGGCGATCGCAAACCCCTCCTGGGCATCGTAGGTATAACCGTGACCGTAATCGTAGGGTTCCGCCACCATCACCGGTTCCCCGGGCCAATTTTCGATCGGCGGGGGCGAGACCGTCGTCCATTCCATGGTCAAAGCGTGCCAAGGGTTCCCGATCGCCTTTTCGCCCCAAAACCAACTGCGGATCGCATTCACCAAAAACGGCAACGTCGAAACCGCCAAAAGAAACGCCCCCGCCGTCGCCACCACATTCAGCGGCGCAAACTGGGGATCGTACTGGGCCACCCGGCGCGGCATCCCCTGCAACCCCAAAATGTGCATCGGAAAGAAACAGAGGTTAAAGCCCAAAAACGTCAAAGCAAAATGCACTTTGCCCCAAGTTTCGTTCATCAACCGCCCTGTCATTTTCGGGAACCAGTGGTAAACCGCCGCGAAAATGCCGAACACGCTCCCGCCAAACAACACATAGTGGAAGTGTCCCACCACGTAATACGTATCGTGCACATGCAAATCAAACGGCACCGAGCCCAGGGTGACCCCCGTCAAGCCGCCGAACAAAAACATCGAAATAAAACCCATCGCAAACAGCATGGCGCTGGTAAACCGGATTTTGCCCCCCCAGAGGGTCGCCACCCAGCTAAACACCTTGATCCCCGTCGGCACCGCCACCAACAACGTCGCCACCGTAAAGAAAATGCGCAACCAATCCGGCGTACCGCTGGTGAACATGTGGTGCGCCCACACAAATAGCCCCAAAATGCAAATGAAAATGCTGGAATAGGCGATCGCCTTGTAGCCAAAAATCGGCTTCCGCGCGTGCACCGGCAAAATCTCCGAGATCGCCCCGAAAATCGGCAACACCATCACGTACACCGCCGGGTGGGAATAAAACCAGAACAAATGCTGGTACACCACCGGGTTGCCGCCCCCCGCCGGATTAAAGAAAGACGTGCCCGCCAACAAATCAAACGCCAACAACACCAAAGCACTCGCCAACACCGGCGTCGAAAACAACACCAAGATGGAGGTGGCAATCATCGACCAACAAAACAGCGGCATTTTGAACAGCGTCATCCCCGGCATCCGCATCGCCAAGATGGTGACCATGAAATTCACCGCCGCCAAAATCGAAGATGTCCCAATCAAAAGCAGGCTGAAAATCCACAGCCCTTGCCCCAACTTGTACTCCGTGAGGATGCTGAGGGGCGGATAGGCCGTCCACCCCGACTCCGACGAGCCGAAAAAGTAGCTGGCAATCAACATAAACCCCGCCGGCACCGTCATCCAAAAAGCGAGGGCATTCAGCCGGGGAAACGCCATATCGCGGGCGCCAATCATCAACGGCACCAAATAATTGCCAAAGCCCCCCGTCACCGCCGGCACAATGAACAAGAAAATCATCACCGTGCCGTGCATCGTGAACGTCTGGTTGTACACCACCGGTTCCAAAATGTCCGAGTCGGGTGTGGCCAACTCCGCCCGCACCAGCGAGGCCATCGCCCCGCCCACCAGATAGAAAAAGAAAGCCGTTACCAAATACTGAAGACCGATCACCTTGTGATCGATGTTGAACGTAAAATACCGCCACCAAGGCCAATAGCCCGTAGGATGTTCGGCATGGCCCTCTGGATGGGGCAAAGCCACTGGCATTGTCATGATTGATTTTGCTCCTGTTGTCCTCTAACCCCCCTAATGGGAGACGGTCGCCACGGTCGGTGCGTTGGTTTGCGCTTCCGCCTGCGCCATCTGCAGCCATTCCTCAAATCCTGCCGCCGTGTGCACCACCATTTGGGTGCGCATGGCCCCGTGGTACGCTCCGCACAATTCCGCACACACCACCGGATATTCCCCTACCCGCGTGGGCGTAAACTCCAGATAGGTCGCCATCCCGGGAATGGCGTCCTGCTTGATGCGCAACTGCGGCACCCAAAACGAGTGGATCACGTCCTCCGCCTCAAGGTCTAGCCGCACCCGTTGCCCCGCCGGTACGTGCAACTCCCCGGTGACCACCTCCGTGCCTGGATAGCTGAACATCCAAGCGTATTGAATGCCCTGCACCGACACCCGTATCGTGTCCGCCGGCGCCAACAATTCATCGGGGGTCATGGACGAGGCAACAGACGGGGCAACCGCTTCGCTGGCTTGGGCCGTGGCCATGCCCATGTGATGGTGGGCAAAAGGCGTGGAAGCCGCCGCTTCGTCGTGGTGCATCACGTTGTACACATCAAAACTGGCGATCGACAACCACAGCACGATCGCCACCGGGCCGCCGTCCAGGCAAATTCCAACAGCACGTTTTCTTTTTCGGCCAAACCGTCGCCGTTGTCCCCAGCCCGCCGCCGGAACCGCACCACCGACACCAACAGAGCCCCCTGCACCAAACAGAACAGCACTGCGGCAATCACCGCCATCCGGCGAAACAAATCATCGGACAGTTCCGCCTCGCTCGATGCCGCCACCGGGAAAAACGGGGCCTTCAGCCCAAACCATAAACAGAGGGCAACCATGCCCCCCAAACCAGCCACCATGAGGGCCGTGCGCCAAAACTTTTGCACCAATACCTCCCAACCGGCTCTTTGTAAAGCACTGTACCCCGGTTATGCCCCACCCCCCATTGCTTTAGAAACTCTTCAGACCCACCCCTTTTTCGGTGACGCTTTATACCAGAGAAAGCCCTTTGTCAATCGTTGGACTTTGGGAAATTTGGGAAAAATCGGTATAATTGAAAGAATTGGCACACGTTGGCAGTTCATGGACGAGGGTCGGCTCAAAACAAAAGGCACCGGTATCCCCACCCGCGGTGCCCGCAGCCTCGGGGAGGCGTTGGCCCAATGCCAGCGGTTGGGCATGCGGCTGAGTCGGCAACGTCGCTTTATTTTGGAGTTGCTTTGGGAAACGGGGGAGCATCTCTCGGCCAAAGAAATTTACGATCGCCTCCGGCAAGGGGGGAAAGATATTGGTCACACTTCGGTGTACCAAAACCTGGATGCGCTGGCGGCCAATGGCATTGTCGAGCGGTTGGATCGGGCGGATGGCTGTTTGTACGGCAGCATCAGCGATTGGCATAGCCACGTCCGCTGCGAAGATACGGGGCGGATTTTTGATGTGTTGGATGCGGTGTTGCCGCCGGATTTGGTGGCCCGGGTCGAGGCGCAAACCCACACCCAAATTTACGGCTACCGCATTGAATTTTTGGCCACCGAAAAGCTCCCAGAGCAATGACCAGAAATTCGTCCCCTCCCCTCTTCATTCCCCTCCTTTGGAGGGGTAGGGGTGGTATGGCTATATTCGGATATAGTCATTTAATTAAAAGTGGCACGACTACGATTGTTTTGATTGCCTTTACTCCCCTGTCCCCGCCTGTGAGAGGGGCTGGGGGTGAGGGCAAGACTGTCACAAACATATTTGAAATGACTATAAGTTCGGACATCAAAGGAAAAGAGGGTTTGGGGGCTGCGCCCCCAGCCAGGGGTTTCCCCCCTGCACCCCGTCCTAACCAAGTTGTTTACAGCTGTACTTTGGCAGGACGGGGGCAATGCTCCAGTGCCCCCTCATCCAGCCCCCTCCGGCCTTTGGCAGACCCAGGAACCGGGGAAAGGGAGAAGGACTTGGGGAATGGTCAGGGTTACAACAATCGTTGGAAAAAGTCGAGGGTTTCGGCCAGCACCTCCACAAAGCGATCGACTTCGGCTTTGGTGTTGTAAAAGTACAGGCTGGCGCGGGCGGTACCGCTGAGGCCCAAATCGCGGTGGAGCGGTTGGGTGCAATGGTGCCCGGAACGGATGGCAATGCCTTCGCGATCGAGCATGGCGGCGAGGTCGTTGGCGTGAATGCCTTGGCTGGCGGTGAAGGCGACCAAACCGGCGCGGCGGGCTGGCCCGTAGGTCGTGATGCCGGCTAGGGTTTGAAGCTGGGCATACAGGTGCTGCACCAATTCGGTTTCCCAAGCGTGGATGCGATCCATGCCGATCGCCGTGAGGTAATCGACGGCGGCCCCCAAGGCAATGGCTTCTCCGATCGCCGGGGTGCCTGCTTCAAAGCGGTGCGGGGGCTCGGCATAGGTGGAATGTTGCCAAAACACGTCGGCGATCATTTCGCCGCCCCCCATGAACGGAGGCATCGCCTGCAACACTTCCCGCCGGCCGTACAGAAACCCGATGCCCGTCGGCCCGCACATTTTGTGGCCGGAGGCCACCAACCAATCGCACCCCAAGGCTTTGACATCCATCGGCATGTGGGGCACGCTCTGGCAAGCATCCAGCAAAACTTTGGCCCCCACCCGCTGGGCGGCGGCGATGACTTCGGCCACCGGCAACAGGCACCCCAAAGTGTTGGAAACGTGCACCATGGCCACCAACCGGGTGCGATCGCCCACCAGGTTTTGGTAGGCTTCCAGATCCAATTCCCCTTGGGGGGTGAGGGGGGCAATTTTGAGCACCGCGCCGGTTTGGTGGGCGAGCAATTGCCAGGGCACCAGGTTGCTGTGGTGTTCCATCGCCGAGACGATCACCTCATCACCGGGCTGCAATTGGCGACCCCAGGTCTGGGCGACCAAGTTGATCGCTTCGGAAGCGTTGCGGGTAAACACGATTTCATCGGCCGCTGCCCCCACAAACCGGGCCACCTTGGTGCGGGCGGTTTCAAAGGCTTCGGTGGCTTCGGTGCTGAGGGTGTGGGCCCCCCGGTGCACGTTGGCGTTGCAGGTCTCGTAGTAGGTACGCCAGGTCTCCAGAACCGCCCGTGGCTTTTGGGAAGTGGCGGCGTTGTCCAAATAAATGAGGGGACAGTTGTTGACCCGTCGTTGCAAAATGGGAAAATCGGGCCGGGCGCTGGTCGCCAAATCGGCGATCGCCGGCGCTGCCGCTAAGGTCATGGGCACGCAACTCGACAAAACTGTTTTGACCATAACACGCCGACCGGGGGAGCGCCCTATCCTGGAACGGTTTAGCACAGCGGAGAATTTGGCATGGGCAGCCCCAGAATTTTGGCGATTGCCAACGGCAAAGGCGGTGTCGGCAAAACCACCACGGCGGTGAACGTGGCGGCCTTGTTGGCGGAAAAACATCGGGTGTTGTTGGTGGACAGCGATCCCCAAGGTTCGGCCCGGTGGTGGGCCCAACGGGGCAAAGGTTTGGGCTTGGAGGTGGTGACCGCTGCCCATCCCCAAGACCTGCAACAAACGGTGGCGACCACCGACTGCGAACTGGTGGCGATCGACACGCCGCCGGTGCCGGATGGGCCCTTGTGGCAAACGGTGTTGGCGATCGCCCATTATTTGTTGGTGCCGACCCCCCCAGCGCCGATGGATTTGACGGCGGCGATCGAAACGGTGCGGGAGCGGGTGCAGCCCCGGGGCATCCCCTACCGCGTCTTGTTGGTGCGCGTCGATCCCCGCAGCCTCAACGAAGCCCTGGAGGCCCAAAACACCCTGATGGAGGTGGGCATCCCCGCCTGCCATGCCTTTGTCCGGGCCTACAAAGCGCACGAACGGGCCGCCCTCGACGGCGTGGCGATCGGGCAATACCGGGGGAAAAATGCCCGCGAAGCCGAAACCGATTACCGTCGCGTGGTAGAAGAAATACAACGCGATTGGATTGCTTGATGACCGCCCGCAAACGCTTGACCGACCTCGTCCGCGAAGAAGCGGGCAAAGATGTGGAAACCCCGACCTCGGAGATCGATGCTGGGGCCGCCCTGCT
>JAAUUG010000151.1 GCA_012031195.1 Oscillatoriales cyanobacterium SM2_1_8 | reverse complement strand
TTGCCCCCTCCGTCGAGGAAGATGGGGTAGCCGCGGCGATCGCCCGTTTTATCTTGAATCCGGAACCTTAACGCCATGCGGGTGGTGATTGTGGGCGGCGGCTTTGCCGGATTGCAGGTCGCCAAAAGCCTGCGGGGCACCCCCTGCGAAGTGGTGTTGCTCGATCGCCAGCCCCACCATGTCTTCGTGCCGTTGCTGTACCAAGTGGCGATCGGGTTGTTGCCGCCGACGGCCGTGGCCCGACCCCTGGCCAAGTTGTGCGCCCCTTGGCCCAACGTCACCTTTCAGCAAGCCACGGCCACGAACATTGATTTGGCCGGCCAACGGGTGCATACGGACATCGATTCCCTGCCCTACGACTTTTTGGTGATGGCCGCCGGCAGCGTGGTGCGATCGCCGCCCGTGGGCACCTACGGTCTGCAAACCTTGGATCAGGCCTTGGCCCTAGGCGATCGCCTGCGGGCAACCCCCGAGGGCAGCACTTGGGCGGTGGTGGGGGGGGGCGCCACCGGCGTAGAAATGGCGGGGGCGTTGGCGGAATGGAGCCGCTGGCAGCCAAAAATCCCTCGCGAATTTTGCTGGTGCAATCCCGCGATCGCCTGTTGCCGGATTTGCCCGACCCCCTGGCCCATCGAGCCGCCCACCACCTGCGGCGCTTGGGGGTGGAAGTCAGGTTGGGCACCACGGTGGAGGTGCTGGCTCCCGATCGCCTGGCCCTCGCCGGGGAAACCTGGCACGGCGCCGTGGTGTGGACGGCGGGACTGGTGGGGGCCCCGCTGCTCTGCGTCCCGGCCCCCGAAACCGTCTTCAAACAGCGGTTGGCGGTACGGGATACCCTGCAATTGCCCGATTGGGACAACGTGTACGCGATCGGCGATCTGGCGGCGGCCAAAGTGCGCGATCGCAGCGAGTATTTGACCGGGGTGGCCCCCGAAGCCCTCCAACAGGGGGTTCATGTCGCCCGCAACCTCCAACGCCAACGCCGCGGCGCGCCCCCCCAACCCTTTGCCTACTTGGACAAAGGACGGCTGGCCGTAATCGGCGGCTATGGTGCGGTCGGCAAAATTGGGCCGGTGTCCCTGAGCGGGTTTTGGCCTTGGCTGCTGTGGTTTGCCGTCCACGGCTGGTATTTGCCGGGTGCCGCCCCGGCGATCGCCCTGCCAGCACGACCCAACGCCACCCCCATCACCCCGGCGATCGGCAACACCAACAGCCCCACCGGCGGCGGAGTGAATTTCGATCGCCTGACGGTAACCAATGCCCCTCAAGTATTGCAGGGATTCCCCACCAACAATTTGCAGGGCTTGTTTGCAGAAGTGCCGCTGCGGCCCGGTCAGCCGGTGGCGGAAGCGGCCTTGGCGGCCTACGGTTTAACGTGGGGGCAACCGCAATCGGAAACCACCCCCCTTTCCGAATTCACCTCGTTGCCGGGGGTGAAAATTTTGCAGCCGGAGGGATTTGAGAATCGGGACCTTTTGCAACTGCTGACCGATCCCACCTTGAGCCCCCTCACCAAGCAGCGCTATTACCTCAATTCCTTGTTTTGGTCGGCTTTTGCCGCCCGGGAACCGGAAATCACCGATCGCCTCACCACCGAAACCAGTTTGTGGCAACGGGTATACATCAGCCGCCCCCTCAACCAAACCCTGCTGGTTTATGGTGAGGTGGCCCCCACCGCTCAGTACACCAATCGTTTCGTCAACCTGGGGTTGTCGGGGGTGGCCAACCTCCAAACCGGCCAACTGGACGGCCGGCAAAGTGTAAACAACTTGGTGGGGATGTTGTTGGGGGGCGTGTTTTTGGCGGTGAACCCCGCCCCGTTGCGGGAAGGTCTTCAGGAAGCGCGATCGCAACAAGAGGCGGGGGCAGCTTTTGCGCCCCTCACCACCCAAGTCCCCCCCGCCACCCGCCGAGCCATCAACCAGCGTTTGAACGAGAGTTTGTTTTACGGCGACCTGGTGAGCGGTCTGGAACAGGTCTCGGGCCGGCTGGCTTTTTCCCAGAGCCTAGAGCCCAATCATTCCAGCCTGTTTCAAGTGCGGGCCGGTTTGCACCGCCGGGTTTTAACCCTGAGCCAGCGGGACATTCCCGAACCCACCGCCGGCCCTACCGAAATCGCTTCCGTGCGCACATCGCTCGATAAATTCCCCTTGACCTTTTTGGGGGCGACGGTACCAACCAACTTGCCAAGCCATCAAGCCGAGGCCGCCCAAGTGGTGGCAACCACCCCCGACGGCCGGGAATTTGTGCAGGAATTGGGGAGCCCTCTCACCACCGTGCCGGTGGGCATTCAACGTTCCATTTTGGCGTTCGATCGAATTGAGTTGGGGCGGGTCGATCGCCAGACAGCACGCTTGGCGGACTTTCGGGGGTTTGCTTCGTTGCCCAGCCTCGAAGCGGCGTGGAACGGCTCCAGCAACGGGTTTCAGTACGCCGTGAATTCGGGGATTTGGTTCAATGTGGCCCCCAATGCCGCCGGCCCCGTTGCCGACAACAACCGAGGGGCCATCGAGCCGAGCCTGGGGGCGTTTGGCAGTGCTTTGGTGAACTGGAGCTATGTTCAGGTGGAACGGGAGGGCGATCACGTCACGGCCGTGACCTACAATGCGCCGATTTTGCGGATGGCTTGGAACAGTGCGGCCACCCCGGACAACAACAACCTGGTATCGTTGGCCTATGCGTTTCGCCGGCAGGTGCAGGGTTGGGAATTTGCCCTCACCCCCGGAGCCGCCCTGGTGTTTGATGCTGCCGAATCGCGAGGCATTGCTTTTGTGCAAGGGAATTTCGCTACTTTTGGCGGCTTGGAAGTGAACGGCAGCATCGAGTCCGATCGCCAGGTGTTTTGGCGGTTGGAAGGAACCCAGCGCTTGGGTCCCCAGTGGGCGGTGGGGGGCTACGCCCAGAATTTTCGGGAGATTGTACAGGGCATCGATACCCGGGTGGGGGGCACCGCCTACGGTCTCACGGTGAAATACACCCTACCCCAGAGCCGTTTGGGCTTGGAATCCCAAGTGGGCATCGCCGAAGACAGTGTCGAAGCGCGATTTCGCGGTTCCCTCCGATTCTGAGCGCCCTCACATTTTCTCCAGCACCGAAATTCCCAACAATTCCAGACCTTGCCGCAGCACCTTGGCGGTGAGATCGCACAAACCCAGCCGTGAAGCGCGTTCCGGTTCGGGGGCCGCCAACACCGGCAGGCGATCGTAAAATTGATTGAATTTCTGGCTCAGTTCAAACAGGTATTGGCACAGCCGGTTGGGATACAAATCGCTGGCTACCGCCATCAATACCTCCGGCAATTGCACCAAGTGTTTGGCCAACGTGATTTCCGTTTCATCGGCGAAGGTAAACAAACCATCCGCCAATTGGGCAAAGTCCAAGTCCCCTTTGCGACCGATGCCCTGCACCCGCACGTAGGCATAGAGCAAATAGGGAGCCGTATTGCCCTGCAACGACAACATTTTGTCGTAGCTAAACACGTAGTTGCTGGTGCGGTTCTGGGATAAATCGGCGTATTTGATCGCGCCCATGGCCATGGTGCGCACCACTTCTTCCGGCACCGGTTGCCCTGGGTTGCGGCTTTGCCAGTCGGCGGCAGCCCGGGCGATCGCCTCGTCCAACAAACTTTGCAGCGACACCGTATCGCCGGAACGGGTGCGAAACTTCTTGCCGTCTTCCCCCAACACCAAACCAAAGGGCACGTGCACCGCTTCGACGGTGGGGGGCAACCATCCGGCCCGCTGCGCCACCTGAAACACCGCGGCAAAGTGATCCGCCTGGCCGGCATCGGTCACATAAATCAGACGTTGGGCTCGATCTTGGGTCACCCGGTACCGCACCGCCGCCAAATCGGTGGTGGCATAGTTGTAGCCCCCGTCCGACTTTTGCACGATCAACGGCAGCGGTTGCCCCTCTTTGTTCAAAAAACCTTCCAGGAAGACGCATTGGGCCCCTTGATCTTCCTGCAATAGCCCCAAGGCCGCCAAATCCTGCACCACAGCTTTGAGGTAGGGGTTGTAGAAAGATTCCCCCCGCTCGGTGAGGTGCACCCCCAACCCATCATAAATTTTCTGAAACTCCCGCCGGGATTGCTCGCACAACAACTGCCAGGCCAGCCGGGCCATGGGTTCCCCGCTTTGCAGATCGACCACCGCCAACCGGGAAGCCTCCCGAAAAGCTGCGTCTTCATCGAAGCGGGCTTTGGCCGCGCGGTACAAGGCCACCAAATCCCCCAAGGCCAAGGCATCGGCTTGATCCAGGGCCGCCGGATGGGTGGTTTGGAGGTGGGTAATCAACATCCCGAATTGGGTGCCCCAGTCCCCCACATGGTTCAGCCGCAACACTTCGTGGCCCCAAAAGGACAACACCCGTGCCAAACAATCCCCCAAAATGGTGGAGCGCAGGTGCCCCACATGCATTTCCTTGGCAATGTTCGGGCTGGAAAAGTCCAGGATAATTTTCTGGGGATGGGGTACCGGGGGAATCCCCAGGCGATCGCCCCGTTGCATGGTTTGCAGGCGTTGGGCCAAAAAGTCGGGTTTGAGGCGAAAATTCAGGAAGCCGGGGCCGTCAATGGTGGGGGCTTCGCAAAAATCCGCCACGTCGAGGGCCGCCAACAGCGCCGTGGCCACCTCGCGGGGTTTTTGACCGAGGGTCTTGGCCAGGGTCAGGGGGCCGTTGCACTGGTAATCCCCAAAGCGGAGGTCTTTGGCGGGGGTGACGGTCTGGCCCAGGGTCTGCCCCACCGCCCCAAAGGTTTTGGCCCCCGCCCATTCCAGACGGGAAGCGAGCTCTTGCAACAAGGAAGGGGCGATCGCGGTCATTTCTTTTTGTGCCGAGAGTTGTTAGGATAACCTAACCGGTAAATGCCAACCAAGCCGCTGTGATCGTACTGCATTTGCTCCATCCGATTGATGCTACCCCGGTGCAAACTTGGCGGTTCGCTTCGGGTACCCTGATTCGTGTTGGGCGATCGAGCACCAACGATGTGGTGCTGTTGAGTTCGGTGGTGTCCCGTCATCATCTGGAATTGTGTCGGGTGCCGACCCACTGGGAAGTGGTGAGCTTGGGGGCCAACGGTACCTACCTGGACGGTCAGCAGGTGGAGCGGGCGAAGGTGGTGGACGGCTCGGTGATTCGGCTGGCTTCGACGGGCCCCAAACTGCAAATTCAGTTTGATCTGGAAGAACGGTTGCCCATCGATCCGGAAGAATTGGAGCGGCGGCGACGGGAGTCTACCCAGGTGCGGGTGGATGCCGAACTGCCGACCCGCAAAGAGCGATCGACCCTGCTAACGCCTTCCTGAATACTCCTAAATGTTGCTACCACCTACTTGCTTGGCCCATCGCGGCTCTATGGCGCCGGCCCGGCAGATATAGTCATTTTAATTAAGAATGCGCCGGTATAGCTGTCTTGCATAGCGACGAGACAAAACAACTCGGGTCGCAGGGGCGAAGCCCCCGTATTGGTTCTATTAGACGTTCGTTGGGCAAGAAAAAACCGTGTCGGTTTTAATTAAAATGACTACAATGTTGACAAAACGGAGCGTGGGCTGAAATCGGGTGACGGCTTTGGTATTGAAGGGGGTCGGCAAAGCCATGGCCGGTCGCCCGGTGTTGCGGGACATTTCGTTGACGGCGACCGCCGGCGAGTTGTTGGTGTTGGTGGGGCCTTCCGGCAGCGGCAAAAGCACGTTGTTGCGGGCGATCGCCGGGTTGGCGGATTTGGATCGGGGGGAAATCTGGTTGGGCGATCGCCGCCTGGATGGGTTGGCCCCCAAGGATCGCGACATTGCCATGGTGTTTCAGAGTTATGCCCTGTATCCCCACCTCAGCGTGGCCGACAACATTGCCTTTGGGTTGCGGCGGCGGCGGTTGCCGGGATGGCGGCGGTGGGACTGGTTTTCGGCGGCCAGCCGTCAGGAAAGGCGAGGGATTGGGCAACGGGTGCGGGAAGTGGCTGACCTGTTGCAATTGGCGCCGTTGTTGCAGCGGAAGCCGGGGCAGTTGTCGGGGGGTCAGCAACAGCGGGTGGCCCTGGGCCGGGCGATCGCCGCAACCCCCAATTGTTTTTGTGGGATGAGCCCCTTTCCAATTTGGATGCCCAATTGCGCCAGGAAACCCGCAGCCAGTTGGTGCGGTTGCAACGGCAGGTGGGGGTGACCACGGTTTACGTGACCCACGACCGGGTGGAAGCGATGGCCATGGGCGATCGGGTGGCGGTATTGCACGAAGGCACCTTGCAGCAGGTGGCTCCCCCCCTCGATTTGTACTGGCGACCCGCCAACCGCATTGCGGCGGGGTTTGCCGGGCCCATGAATTTCCTGCCGGTGGTGATGGGCGAAGGATGTTTGCGGGGTCCCCACCTCCACCGACCGATCGCGATCGCCGCCGACTTGCCCACCCAGCAGCCTTTGTGGTTGGGTCTGCGGCCCGAACATTTGCAACCCTGCGATCGCGCCACGGCCACGTTGGTTGGGCCGGTGGTTCCCGGGAAATGCTGGGCAGCGAGACCGATGTGGTATGCCGGTTGGACGGGGGCGCCGACGGCGAGCGGTTGCTCACGGTGCGGTTGTACGGGCAGACCTATGGGGAAGCTGAAGGGGCTTGGCAGGTCGATCCCCAACGCCTGTATGTGTTTGATGGCGATACCGAAGCGTTGCGGTGGAGTCCCTAAAACACCACCCGGACGCTGCCCAGGCGTTGGTTGCGAGAAATCGTCAGCACCAAGGCCTCCGGCTGTTCGTTGAGATATTCCTGCAACTGCCGGGGATCGCTCAGGGGGCGACCGTTGAGGGCCACCAGGCGATCGCCCGGCCGCAGCCCAACCCGGCTGGCAATGGAATCCACCGCCACATCTTCGATGGTGAGGGTGCGGGAATTCACCGTGACCCCCAATTTGGGCGGGTCTTTGGCCACAACCCCAGTGTCGCCGCTGTTGGCCCGAGCCAAAAAGGTTTGGACGGCTCCCACGCTGGTGGCAAACCCAATTCCCGTGCGATCGCGACCGTTGGGGCTCAAAATCGCCTTGTTGACCCCAATCAATTCGCCGTCGGAATTGAGGAGGGCCCCCCGAATTGCCGGGGTTGAGGGCCGCATCGGTCTGCAAGTCGCCGTTGGGGCAATCCGCTCAGGATGCCCGTGGTGAGGGTGCCCGCCAACCCAAAGGGACTGCCAATGGCATAGGCCCGCCGCCCCACTTCCACCGCCGCAGGGTCGGCCAACCGCACAAACGGCAGGCGATCGCCGTTGGTCTGCAAGCGAATCAACGCCAAGTCGTTCACGCGATCGACCGCCACCACCCGACCGCTGTAGGTTTGGTTCGCACTGGTGCGCA
>JAAUUG010000150.1 GCA_012031195.1 Oscillatoriales cyanobacterium SM2_1_8 | reverse complement strand
CCCCCCACCTGCGCAACCTCCAATACTTCCCGGGCCCCGGTTGGGTCGCTGGGGAGCCCACCGCCTCCCCCCAACGGCACGGTGGCGGTGTTGAGCGCCGGTACCGCCGACGGGCCGGTGGCCGAAGAAGCCGCCTTAACCCTCGAAACCTGTGGGTTGCGGGCCCTCCGGATTGCGGATGTGGGGGTAGCCGGTCTCCATCGCCTGCTGCAACGGTGGTCGGAATTTGCCCATGCCCAGTGCCTGATTGTGGTGGCTGGGATGGATGGCGCCCTCCCCAGCGTTGTGGCCGGCCTGAGCGATCGCCCGGTGATTGCCGTCCCCACCAGCACCGGCTACGGAGCCAACTTGGGGGGCCTGGCGCCCCTGCTCACCATGCTCAACGCCTGCGCCCCTGGCATCGGCGTGGTCAACATCGACAACGGTTTTGGGGCGGCCCTCCTGGCCGGCAAAATCCTGCGGGGCACCCAGCCCCCCCCCGACCATTCCCTGGCCCCTGTTCACCCCTGATTTGCCATCGCCCATGGACATTTTGTTGCAAGCCGATCGCCTCAGCAAACGGTTTGGCGGTCTCCAAGCCGTCAGCGAAGCCTCCATCACCATCGAACGGGGGCAGATTGTGGGACTGATTGGCCCCAACGGCGCCGGCAAAACCACATTTTTCAATCTTTTATCCAATTTTCTGACCCCCGATGGCGGCACCGTGGTCTTCAACGGTCGTCCCATTCACCGGTTGCCCCCCCATCAAATTGCCCGGCTGGGGATGGTACGCACTTTTCAAATCCCCAAAGCTTTGTCTCGCCTGACGGTGCTCGAAAATTTGTTGTTGGGGGCCCAAAACCAAATCGGTGAAGGGTTTTGGCATCCTTGGCTGCGGCAGGGGGCCATCCATCGCCAACAAGAGGAGCTTCGTGCCAAAGCCGAAACCATCCTGGAATCGGTGGGTTTGGGCCCCATGGGCGACGCCTATGCCGGTTCCCTTTCCGGCGGTCAACGCAAACTCCTGGAGATGGCCCGTACCCTCATGGCCGATCCCCAACTCATTTTGCTGGACGAACCGGCGGCCGGCGTCAACCCCGCCCTCATCGAAGCCATCTGCGACCACATTCAACGTTGGAACCGGGCCGGCCTCAGCTTCCTGATCGTCGAACATAATATGGATGTTATCCAAGCCCTGTGCGATCGCGTGTGGGTCATGGCCGGCGGCCGCAATTTGATGGATGGCCCCCCTGCCGCCGTGCGGCGATCGCCCGCCGTGTTGGAAGCCTACCTGGGCAGCGACTAGGTTTGACCGCCGCTGTCCCTATCCCCAACCCTTTTTGCCAATGTTCCCAACGATGACCCTGCACCCTGCCGTGGCCGAAGCCCTGGCGCCCCTGCGCGATCGCTTTTGGCACCTCGACCACCAGACCCATGCCCACCTGCAGCGGGTGTTGCGGGCCTTTGCCGACCATCGGGTCAGCGTCTCCCATTTTGCCGGCACCACCGGCTACGGCCACGACGATTTGGGTCGCGAAGTGCTCGATCGGGTGTTTGCCCAAATTGTCGAAGCCCCGGCGGCGATCGTGCGCGGTCAATTGGTATCGGGCACCCATGCGATCACCTGCGCCTTGTTTGGCGTGTTGCGGCCGGGGGATGAACTGCTGGCGGTGGCGGGAACCCCCTACGACACCCTCGAACCCGTCTTGGGCTTGCGCGGGGCCGGGGCCGGCTCCCTCCGGGATTTCGGCGTGACCTACCGCCAGTTGGAATTGACCGCGGCCGGCACCGTGGATTGGGAAACGTTGGCCACCGCCGTGCAGCCCCAAACCAAAATGGTCTTGATCCAGCGATCGCGGGGGTATGCCTGGCGCCCCAGCCTGACCGTGGCCGACATCGCCCGCATCGTGCGCACGGTCAAAGCCCAAAATCCCGAGGTGGTGTGTTTTGTAGACAATTGCTACGGCGAATTTGTGGAAGCGCAGGAACCCACCGCCGTCGGGGTGGATCTGATGGCCGGCTCCTGGATCAAAAATCCGGGGGGGACCCTTGTGCCCTACGGCGGCTACCTGGCCGGCCGGGCCGATTTGGTCGAAGCCGCCGCCAACCGGTTGACCGCCCCCGGCATTGGCAGCCACGGCGGCGCCAGCGAAAACCGGCGTTTGCAGTTTCAGGGCTTGTTTTTGGCCCCCCAAATGGTCGGCGAGACCCTCAAAGGGCTGATGTTGGCGGCCCAATTTTTTGCCCAGCGGGGATATGCCGTCCAGCCGGGCCCGTTCGATGTGCGCAGCGACACCATTCAAGCCCTCCGTCTTGGCAGCGCCGCCGCCCTGCAAGCCTTTTGCCACCAAATTCAACGGTGTTCCCCCGTCGATGCCTTTGTGGCCCCCGTACCGGCGGTGACTCCGGGCTACGACAGTCCGTTGGTCATGGCCGGCGGCACCTTTGTCGATGGCAGCACCGCCGAATTGTCCGCCGATGGGCCCCTTCGGGAACCCTACACCGTCTATTGTCAGGGGGGCACCCATTGGACCCATATGGCCCTGGTGCTGGCCGCCTTTGCCGACCAAGCCCCCTAAACCAGATGGTACGATACCCCTAGCATCCCGGAAAGTTATGAAAACCTTCTTTGCCCTTGGTCTGTTGGTTGGCGGCACCCTGGCCCCCGCCGCGATCGCCCAAACCGCTCCCACCGAAGCCCAGAAAGCCCTGGAGGAATTGCAGCAAAAAAACCGCGATCTCAGTGCCGGTCAGGGCGGCATGAACTTCATGCAGTTGATGCACAACGCCAATTTCTCCGACTCCCGTTCGCCCGATCGCATCAGTCGGGAACAGGACGAAGCGATCGAGAGCGCCGTCGCCCGCTTCCGCCAACAACAACGGCAACAATTGCCGACCCCGGCGATCGCCCGGCCCCAAAGCTAGGGATTATTTGGGCAACCATCGCGCCCAGTGGGTATTGGGAGTTGCCACCGGTTGCCAAAGGGTCGGATCGGCGGCGATCAACACCTCGGCCAGGCGGGGAAAAGCCTCGGTCTGGCTGGGGGGCCGCTCCCAAGTGGGATGATCCCAGGCGCTCACCGTCAGCAGGTGTTGAAAATCGGGGGGGACACACCCCGCCAACTCCGATGCGTTGGCAAAGAGGGGCTCCGGATCCTGCGAGACCAAGGCTGCCCCCACCCAAAAACCGTATTCCGGCTGCAAATCGTACTGGGGTTGCACGTCCAGCGCCGACACGTTGACGGTTTCCCCGCGCACCGTGAGCCGTTGCCAGATCTCGTTGCCCTCTGGGGCGTTCAAGGCATCGATCGCGGCTTCACCCGCACCCTCACCCGTGCCCTTTGCAGAGGCGAAAGTCAACCTTACGGGCGTAAATGTGTAGAGGCGATCGGGGGCGACGTCCACCCCGGGGCCCACCGGCTCCACCATCGCCATCAAACCGTCGGCGGCGGGGCACCACACCACCGAGGAAAACACCAGCCGCCAATGGTCGGCCGCACGGTACACCAAAAGCCGAAAACCCAGGTAATCGATGTTCAGGTTGTCGAACCAAGGCATCTCGATGGCCTGAAACGCTTGATCCAGAAACGCCACAATGCTTTCGCGTACCAACATAAGCCATTTCAAATGTGTTTGCGACAATCTTGCCCTCACCCCCAGCCCCTCTCCCAGGCAGGGAGAGGGGAGTAAAGGCAATCAAAACAATCATGGGTGTCTCACTGTTAGAACAAGTGCTTAGGTTCTGTCTCCCCGGTGCTTGAGGGCGGGCTGAACGCAGCCGAAGCCAGCCCAAATCCGCCAGGTGTTTAACGAGCTGTCGTACACATCCCGCCGCTTCCGCGATTTTTCAATCAACCCCGGCCCGGGGTCATGCCGGTGGCCACGGTTTCCCCGCCACCGAAACGGCGGTTGTTCAGGGGATCTGGGCGATCGCCGGTTCTGCGGTCGGTTGGGTCTCTTGGGAGTTCACCAAATCCCCGTCGCCAATCCACGGCAACCGTTGGCGATCGCCCCCCACGCTGGCCAAACAGCGGTTGAGACTCTGCACCGCTTCGTTGTAGCGCGCGATTTGCTGCTGCACCTTGGTGAGCTGGGTTTGGGTTTGATGAATTTTGGCGATCGCCTCTTTTTCCAGGATGCCGGTGAGGTGGGTGCGGGCCGCCTCGTATTGCTGGACGATCGCCGCGGCCTGTTGGGTCGCCCCCTGCAAACAAATATCGTTGAGGGTTTGATCCAAGATTTGGCGGTAGTGGCGGAACACCGTGGCTTTTACCTTTTGTTCAAAATCCAGCTTCAGGATTTGCTTGATGGCCGGTTCCGATTCCACCATGGTCTGAAAATCGTAGGCTTCGCAGGCCTGCCGCAACGCCTGCCGCAATTGCCACAACGATACGGAACCCTCAGCGTAAAATTCCGGCCGTTCCCGCACATAGCGATCGCATTCGGTGTTGGCGGCTCGCCGTACCGCCTCCCGGGCCTGTTCATGCCAGTGGGCGATCGCCGCGATCGTGCCGCCGTCGCCCCCCAACAACCGCCCCAATTCCCGATAGCACTCCTGTTCCGTCACCCGCCGCCGCAACCCCCAAAAGAAGTTGTCCATCAAGCGCACCGAATTTTCCACCAACACCGCTTCCAGTTCATCCGCCAGCACATAAAACGCCTCCGTGAGGATGCTCATCACCGGCACCGTGGCATGGCGGGGATGGCTGGCCTGGGCCCGACGGTAACAATCCGCCACCGAAAACTTGGCCAGCAGACCATCCAACCGCTGCACCATCTGCCCCCGCAAATGCTGGAAATCCACTTCATAGCTGCTGTTGCGATCGCTGGCCACGGTCTCATTCAGCGCCTGGCTCACAAAAGCCATGAACCCATCGCCGATCGCCTTCAAATCTTGACTGAGTTTGGCCAATTCCTGTTGTTTGAGCACGTCCACCTCTTGGGGAATGGCGTTCAATTCCCGGCAATGGGTCACCAAGTGATCCCGCAGGGCCAAACAATGGGGTTGCAAATCCGCCGCCAAATCCGCAAACAAAGACGGTCGTTTTTCCGTAGTGAGGTACCGAACAATCGCCTCCCGAAAAGCCTCAACGCCGCTATCCACCACCAACCGTTCCAACAACGGCGTCCCCCACTGCCCCAAAATTCGGACATAGTTTTGATTGGGGGTTTCGTAGCTGTTGGCGGAAATCCGAAAGGCCGCCGGCAGCTTTTGGGAACCGATGCAGTAACGGATAAACTGCTGAACAAAGGCCGGGGTTTCTTCCCCAGCGCCGCCGTGCACCTCCTCCCGCCACACCGAATCCAACCCAAAGCGATCGCCGGGGCCCGTGCTCTGCAACAACCGACCGTAAAACCCCAAGAGGGCACTGGTGGCATACACCCGATCGCGATCGACAAACTCCGCTTCCACCAATTGTTCCCACCGCTGACGCAATTGGGGGTTGTACCACGTCTCATCCATGCGGTTGAACACAAAAACACGCGATCGCGCACGCTGGGATTGCCCTTGGTCGCCTCCAGCAACCGGGTTTCGGCCGGGGTCATTTCCCCCGCCGCCGCCGGCTTCAGCACACACACCACCGCCGACGTATCGGGATCGGCAATCTTGGCGTAGGTCAGCTCGGCATCCCGGGCCACCGGCGCATCGATCCCCGGCGTATCCACCAGCACATTGCCATCCGCCAGCAGGGGATCGTGGCAAAAATACTCAATCCGCCGCAACACCGAACTGTTGCTGCCCCGCCGCGCGTACTCGATCGCTTCCTTCAGTCCGGCAAAAGGCAACTGCTCCATGGCAAAAGTCGCATTGGTGCGGGTTTGAATGCGATCGCGGTTCTGCAAAAAACCTTCCAACAGCAATTGCAGGGCCCGCGCCTTTTGGGCCCGGCCCGAGCGGCTGGGGCCCCCCTCCTCCCCCACCATTTGCCGACAGGCCGCCTGCACCTGCTCATTGACTTCCGGTTGATGAATCCCCGGCAGCACCCCCAACCCCAAATCTCCGTACAACTTCGCCGCCAGTTCCCGAATCTCCACCTCACTGAGGAACGTCAGTACCACCCGTTCCGCCTCCACGCTGGAGGCATAGGCCACCCGGCATTCCGTCCCCGTGGCGTGACCCTCCGCACTGTAGAGCAACTCCCGCCCCAACAGCGCGTTGATCAACATCGACTTCCCCGCGCTGAAAGCCCCCGCAAACACAATCTCAAATTCCTGCGCCAGGGCCTTTTTCAGGGACACCCGCACCGCCTGACCGTCGCGGTTGCGCAGGGTCGGCTCCTCCGCCAACAACCCCAGCAGGGACTCCACCGGCGTTCCCAAATCCTGACAATCGGGAGGAAGATTGCTCATAAAATTTTACCCAAAGTCTTGGGGCTATTGTACCGTCAGAGCGTCCCCCCTTGCCCGCAACCCTTTAGGGGTCTGCCCGGTACCCGGCTCGTCCCACCGGCGTGGCCAAATCGGGGCAACCCGCCTCCATCAGCGCCCGATCGCGAATCCGGCAGGCATCGCACACACCGCAAGGCAACTCCGTATCCTGGTAGCACGAACGGGTTTGGGCAATGGGTACCCCCAAGGCGATCGCCCGGCGCACAATATCCACCTTGGTATCCCCAATCAACGGAGCCACCAAGCGCGGCACCTGTCCTTCCACCCCCACCTTCGACGAAAGCGCCGCCAAACCCTGAAACGCCGCCAAGTATTCCGGCCGGCAATCCGGATAGCCCGAATAATCCACCGCATTGATGCCCAAGTAGATGGCTACCGCCTCCCGCGCCTCCGCCAGCGACAATGCCAACGCAATAAACACCGTATTGCGGCCCGGGACATAGGTCACCGGGATCGTTCCCGGCTGCACCCCTTCCGTAGGCACCGCGATCGCCTCATCCGTCAGCGCCGAGCCGCCCCAAGCATTCAGCTTCACATCCACAATAAAGTGTTCCCCAATCCCCAAAGCCTTCGCCACCGTCCGCGCCGAGCGCAACTCCCGCACATGGCGTTGGCCATAACGAAACGACAACGCCAAAACCTCAAACCCATCCGTCAGGGCCTGGGCCGCCACCGTCGCCGAATCCAGACCCCCCGACAGCAACACCACCGCCCGTTTCATAGGGACAAATCCAGCGTATCCCCCAGCCCTGTCCCGTCGTGGAACGCCGCAAACAGCACCGGACAGGACTTGCCCCAGGCGATCGCCCCGTCGCATCCAGACCAATCGCGCCAAAATCGCGGCCCCGGGCCCTCGCTTCCGCAAACGAGCGATCGAACGCCTCCGGCAAAGACAGTCCATCCGTCACCCGCACCACAATCCGCACCGCCAAACCTTCATCCAGAATATCCTCCCCACCCCCGTACAGCTCACCGCCACCAGCGAAGTTGCGTAATTCCC
>JAAUUG010000004.1 GCA_012031195.1 Oscillatoriales cyanobacterium SM2_1_8 | reverse complement strand
CGCTGCGAAATCTCTTCGCACCGGCGATCGCCCCCCATCCAAACGTACCGACTTGGAAACCGTCATGACACCAAACAACCGTAGGATTTACTCCCCTCTGCCCGGGTGGGAGAGGGGCGAAAGTGAGAGATCTCAGGAAACGCCGCGCAATTCCACATCAAAAACCAAGGTGGCGTTGGGGGGAATCACACCGCCGGCCCCCCGCGCGCCGTAGCCCAGTTCCGCCGGAATCACCAAAATGCGCTGCCCGCCTACCTTCATGCCGGCTACCCCTTCATCCCAACCGGCAATGACTTGCTTCACGCCCAACGCAAACGAAAACTCTCGGTTGCGATCGCGGGAGCTATCAAATTTGGTGCCGTTGGTGAGGGTGGTGCCGTCGTTCAACCAACCGGTGTAGTGCACCTTCACTTGCTGACCTTGGGTCGGTGCCGCACCGGTGCCCACCTTCACATCAAAGTACCGCAACCCCGATGGCGTAGTGGTAAAAGCTTCCAGGGATGGCGTGTTCGATTCGGCGGCGATCGCCGGGGCAATGGGTTGCCACGCTTGGGCCACAATCATCACCACCAGGGCTACCGCCACCACGGCCAAACTCACAAAAATGCTTTTCAAAATGTTTGCTCCCAAACCTACCTGCGGAATCATTATGGCGTGTTTTTGACCGCTTCCAAATACCGAACCTCGTGGCCAATATCGCCGTTTTCGCCCAACCCCACCCACCGATAGGCTGGGCCGTGGCTGTCCACTTCCAGGGTGGGGGTACGGGGCCGAAACTGCACGCAGGTGGAGGGGGTCACGCAACACGTGACGGTATGGGTCGGCCAAGTTTGGGTGGTCTCGAACGCCTGATGGGCATGCCCCTGCAAAACCAATCGGGTGGCCACCTGACTCTGGCACACTTGCCAAAAGTCAGCTGCGTTTTCCAGGGCCAAAACATCCATCCAGTCGGTGCCGACCGGCCACACCGGATGGTGCAACGCCACCACCGCCCACCGCGCCGCCGCCAGCGATCGCCCCAACAAATCCAAGGCGCCCGGCGCCAGGTACCCCCCCACCCGCCCCGGTACGGTCGAATCCAACAACACCAACCGCCAAGGCCCCCAATCCGTTCCCGTCAAAAATACCCCTTCCCCCTGCAAATGCTGCGCCATTGTTGCGGGGTCATCGTGGTTCCCGGGCAAACAGTAGGCGGGAATGCCGGTGGCCTGCAGTTTGGCCCGCAACCGCCCGTAGGCGATCGCCCCGCCGTGTTGGGTCAAATCCCCCGTCAGCACCAGGGCATCCGGTTTTTGTGCCACCGCCGCCGCCAGGGTGCGCTCGAAGGTTTCTTCCGTACAAACCCCCCGCAACCGCTGCGCCGGGTCGTCAAACAAATGCAGATCCGTCAGTTGGGCCAGCCAGAACATGGCACAGGATGGTACGTCCTGTCTATCCTACTCCCCGTTCCCTCAAACCGACGGGCGATCGCGCCGCAACAGCCAGATGGTGGCCGCAATCACCGCCAACTGCAACCCCAAATTGCCAATCAGGGACACATTGCCTTTGCCGGCTAGCAACTGGGCGCTAAACACCAACGCCCCCAATACCCCCGAGCCCCCCAACGCCACATACACAAATCGCCGCAACGGTCGATAGGGATGGCGCGCTTCTTCCCGCAACCGACGCTCGCGATCGCCCATGGCTACAGGTCTTCCAACTCTTCGTCGGGCACCGGGGCCCGGCTGGGCTCTTCGGCACTCCACGCACTGCGAATTTCCCGCTTTTGCCCTTCAAGGTAACCGCCACGGCCGGGTTCGTCCTCAAAATCTTCGGGGCGCGGCTCGGCCCGCCGACTGGGCTGCGATCGCTCTGGCAAAGGCGGCTCCATCCGGGCCTGACGTCGGGCCGGGGGCACCCGCTCTTCCCCCCAATTGTCTTCTTCTTCCCAAGTCTCCCGCTCCGACCGCAATTCCTCCCGGCGGTAGAGGGGCCGCCCCGTCGGGGCGCTGTAACCGGGATTGGGGTTGTAACTGGAGCGGCTCCCCGACCCCAACGCATTGCCGCTGGTGTAGCTGGAGGTGGGCGGCGCGTAGTATTCGTCCTCGTAGTCTTGCTCCCAAGCCGGCTTGCCCAACCCCACCCGCTCCAACAATCCTTTGGTCAACTGCACCAACCGATCCTCCATCCCCTCGGTCACGATGATCCGCTCACGCCCCACCGCTACGATTTCGTGAATGTCCATTTCGTAGGTGCTGATCAGGCTGTCGGGAATCAGCGGCGACGGCAACTGGGCCAAAATCAGCGCGCTGAGCTGCCCCGATCGCGGCTCAAACTTGAAATCCCGTACCTTCCCCAACGGTTCGCCCGCCTCGGTCACCACCTCGCACCCCACCAACGCCGTGTAGCGCTCCGCCGTCAAAATGTCCTCCAACAGGCGATCACCTTCCACCAGGAGAGCATCGGGCCCCAGCAAATCCACCCGCTCCAGGGGCAAGTAGAACTGATCGCCAAAGCTGATGTTGCTGATGGGCAACACCCGATCCGACACCGTAAACCCCATCACGCTTTTGCGATCCACGTCCAGCCACAACTCCGTGACCGTGCCCAACCGCTTGCCGGAGGTCTTGTCGATGATTTGCAGGCCCAGGACGGAACCCCGCTGGCGATCGTTGTCCGATGGCATCATGGTGCAAAACGTGCGTGTAGTCCTGACATTGTAGCGCCCGACCTCAACGGGCGGCCAGGGGGGTATACCGTACGTCGTGGCGACCGGTATAAACTTGGGTGGGCCGGAACAAACGGTTATCGGAGAGCTGCTCCCGCCAGTGGGCCAACCACCCCGCCGTCCGCGCGATCGCAAACACCGGCGTAAACAAATCGATGGGAACCCCGAGTTTTCGGTAAATCAATCCCGAATAGAAGTCTACGTTCGGAAAAATTCCCTTTTCCCCCAACCGCTCGGTGCCCTGTTCCTCCAGCGCCAACGCCACATCGTAATAGCGATCGTGTCCCAGGCGATCGAACAGTTTTTCCACCAGCCGCTGCAACACAATGGCCCGGGGATCCTTGGTGCGGTATACCCGGTGGCCAAACCCCGGAATCCGCTCTTTGCGGGACAATTTCATCGCCAGGTAGGGCCCCACGTTTTCCACCGACCCGATCGCCTCCAGCATCTGCATCACCTGTTCGTTGGCCCCCCCGTGCAAGGGCCCCCCCAAGGTACCAATCGCCGAAGCCAGCACTACATAGGGATCGTTCAACGTCGAAGCCGTCACCAGCGCACAAAATGTCGAAGCGTTGACGGTGTGTTCGGCGTGCAGGATCAAACAGGTGTCAAAAATTTGCGCCACGTCCGGATCGGGGGCCTTTTCGTTGAGCATGTACAGCATGTTCGCCGCATAACTCAAATCGTCGTGGGGCAACACCGGATCGTTCCCCTTGCGCATCAATTGAAACGCTGCCACAATCGTTGGTACCTTGGCCAGCAACCGCGTCGAAGCGTCGTAGGTGTACTGCGGATCGTGAAAATCCTGGTAGGTGAGGGGGTAAAACATCCCCAACGCCGATACACAGGTTTGCAACGCATCCATGGGATGGGCACTCTCCGGAAAACACTTGATCATGTCCCGAATCCGGTACTTGATCCGCCGCCGGTAGAGAATGTCCGATTCAAACTGCTGCAACTGGGCGGCCGTTGGCAATTCGCCAAAAATCAGCAGGTAGGCGGTTTCCAGAAAGCTGCTGTGGGCACACAGTTCTTCGATGCGAATGCCCCGATACTCCAAAATGCCCTGCTGCCCGTCGATGTAGCTGATGTTTGATTGGGTGGCCGGAATGCCCTCCAACCCGGGCTTGTATTCTCCAGACATGTTGTTTCGGTTCTTCTCTTTCGCCACGATAAACTTCTGAAACCCCAAGCTCCAAAACCTGCTTAGGCTTCCCCAATCCAAGTCCTCAGCCTTGCTAGCCAGTTTTAGTAGCCAGTTTCAATAGCTAATTTTAACAACCAGACTTTACGCTCAGTCTTGGGTTTGATTTGTCTTAAATTTTACTTGAGTGGAATTTGCTTGAATTTTCCTGGAATCCCAGAGTGAAAACCCAAAGTTTACCCTCAAGTTTTTCCCTTAAGCTTTTTCAAGCAAGCTTCCCAAAAAGCTTGAGCTTGTCCCTGCCGGAATTAGACAAGCCGTCAACAGCGCGATCGCCAGCCCACAAAACTCAAGCTAGCCAAACCAAATCCCGCAACTGGGGAGGGCAAAGGGCAACGCTTCTATTTTTTCCCCGTGAGGTCTAGGGGGTTGTTGCCACGGGTACCAAACAGCGAGGCTTCGCCTTTGAGGGCCGCCGAAATGATGTTAAAAGCCGCCCAGCCCACCACCAAGACCAAGGGGCCCAGCACAATCAGGGGACGAATGTCAATATCCATGGGGTTTCCTTAAGGTTGCTGTTATGTCTCCATTATAGCGGCATTGGGGGAATCCTCAGGGCTCGACCGCCAACACCAAACCCTTGAGGTAGGTGCCTTCGGGGTGGAACAGGCTGATGGGGTGATCGGCGGGGGGGCCCAAACGTCCCAACAGGCGGACGGTGCGACCGCTGTCCAGGGCGGCGGCGGTGACCGTTCCCTCAAAGGCGATGCGATCGACCACCTGCGAGCAGGAAAAGGTTAACAGCAAGCCGCCGGGGGCCACCCGCGCCAGTCCCAGCCGGTTGAGCCGACGGTAGGCTGCTATGGCTGCGGTGCGGGCCCGCAGGTTTTTGGCGAAGGCAGGGGGATCCAAAACCACCAAATCGTAGGGATCGCGGTCTTCCGATAAATCCGATAAATCTGACAAAAACGCAAACACATCGGCGGCGATCGCCCGGTGGGGTAGATCCGAGGGGTTGGCCTGCATATTTTGGGCAGCGATCTGGAGGGCGGGCACCGAACTGTCTACGGTGTCCACGGCGATCGCCCCACCGGCCGCAGCGTACACCGAAAACCCGCCGGTGTAGCCAAAGGCGTTCAACACCCGCCGCCCCACTGCATAACGCCCGCAAATCGCGCGGTTGTCCCGTTGATCCAGGAAAAAGCCGGTTTTTTGCCCGGTTTCCCAATCCACCCAAAACTTCAGCCCGTTTTCTTGAACAAATCCCGGTTGGGCTTGGCCCCACACATACCCCGAAGCCAGCCCCGCCATGATTTTGCCGCTTTGGTCGTAGATAGCCCGCAGGCGATCGCCCGCCGCGGCCCGCAACCCCTCCAGCCAGTGGGCCATCAAACCATGGGGGCCGGCACCATGGCATTGCACCACCGCCACCCCGTCGTACCAATCCACAATCAACCCCGGCAGCCCGTCGCCTTCCGCATTCACCCACCGCCAGGCCGTGGTTTGGGCGGTGGCCACCCCCCAGTCGTGCCGGTTTTGCCAAGCGCGGGCCAATTTTGTCCGGATCAGGCTTCCCAAATCGGCTACCGGCGCAAACGACAACACCTTCACGGCCAAACTGCCGGTGCCAAAGTAGCCCAAAGCCAGAAATTCCCCCCGGCTCGACCGCACCTCCACCAATTGCCCCTCGGTCAAATCGCGATCGCGCTGGGCAATGGCCCCCGAAAAAATCCAGGGATGAAACCGTTTGACCGCCTCGGCTTTGCGATCGTGGAGCACCACTTGGGGGTAATTCATGTCCGTTTGCGTTGCCGGGACAGTACCGCTTTGCCCAACACCCCATGCACAAACCGATAGCCGTCCTCGCTGCTGTAGCGCTTGGCCAGTTCCACCGCCTCGTCGATCGCGATTTGCACCGGGGTCAAGGGTTTGAGGAAAAACATCTCGGCGATCGCCAAGCGCAAAATCCGGCGATCGACCTCGGCGATCCGGGTCAACTGCCAATCAATCAGGGATTTGCTCAAGGCTTCGTCGATTTCGGCCCGGTACTCGGCCACGGTTTGCAACAGCCCGGTAGCAAATTTGAGGGTGGGGATGTGGTTGGCAGCCTGCAACAACTCCGGCAACTCCACCGCCAAACCCACCCGCTCCACCGCCGTTTTGGCCAGGGCGATCGCCTCGCGGGTGAGGGCTTGCACCTCCGCCAAAGCCATGCGGGGGTCGTCCCGTTTGGTTTCGCCATCCAAGAGGGTGTTGCCGGCCCGGCTGAGTTCGCCGCCGGCGGTCGCCAACAATTCCTTCCCTTCCTCGGTCAGGGAACGTACCGCCGCCAACACCATGTCTTCGGCGGTTTTCTTGTCCAGGTTTTGGGGTTGGGTCGGCAACTGGCTGGCGGCCAACAGTGCCAGCTCCCGGGCCAGGTGACGGACTTGCATGGCGAGCAGGGCGGGTAAAATAGCTTGTCTATCGTAGCAGCAGGAACCCATGGCCCAGACCTACCGTGCCACCTTTCACCACCAGGGGCAAACCACGACGTTGACCATCCCCGACGATCGCACCGTGCTGGAATCGGCCCAACAACAGGGGTTGGATTTGCCGGCTTCCTGTCTGGCGGGGGTTTGCACCACCTGCGCCGCCCGCCTGCGCCAAGGGCAAGTCGATCAAAGCCGGGGCATGGGCAGCGGGGGCATGGGGGCCGAACTTGATGCCAAGGGCTACGTTTTGCTGTGCGTGTCCTACCCCCTCTCCGATCTGGAAATCGAAACCGAAAAAGAAGAAGAGGTTTACACCATCCGCTTTGGTCGGGGTTCCCAAAACTAGGCCTTGACCGATCGCACGTGCAGTTCCCGCAACTGTTGGTCGGCCACCGCCGAAGGGGCATCGGTCAACAGATCGCGGGCCTGTTGGGTCTTGGGGAAAGCCATCACGTCGCGGATCGAAGTCGCACCCGCCAACAACATGGCCCAGCGATCCAACCCGTAGGCAATGCCGCCGTGGGGCGGGGTGCCATACTCAAAAGCCTCCAGCAAAAAGCCGAATTTTTCCTGGGCCTCTGCGGTCGATAAACCAATGGCTGCAAACACTTTTTCTTGCACATCCCGGCGGTAAATCCGCAAAGAGCCGCCCCCCAATTCGATGCCGTTCCACACCAGATCGTAGGCCAGGGCCCGGGTTTCCACCGTCAGGGGTTTGGTTAAATCGTCGGGATGGGGGGACGTAAACGGGTGGTGCATCGCCTCCAGCCGCTGGGCTTCCGGGTTCCAAGCAAACATCGGAAAATCCGTCACCCACAGCAAATTTAGGGCCTGGCGATCGATCAACCCCAGCTCTTCCCCCAAAAACAACCGCAACCGCCCCAAGGATTCGTTGACAATTTCCTTGGGTCCCGCCCCAAACAACAACAACGTGCCTGGGGTCGCCCCCGTTCGGGCCAAAAGAGCCGCTTGAATTTCCGGCGTGAGGCTGTCCTTGAGGGCGCCAATGGTGTCGATTTCCCCCTCGGCTTTCACCCGCATGTACGCCAACCCCTTGGCCCCGTACTGCACCACCAAATTGGCCAAATCCCCCCCCGGCTTGATCCGGGTGTTGGAGATGGCGGCATCCCCCCCCGGCACCGCCAACACCTTCACCGTGCCCCCCGCGGCGATCGCCCCGGCAAACACTTTGAAGGTACTCTGGGCAAACAAATCCGCCACCGTCTGCAATTCCAACCCAAAGCGGGTATCCGGGCGATCGCTCCCGTAGCGTTCCATAGCCTCGGCATAGGTCAACCGGGGGAAATCCGGCAGCTCGATGCCCTTCAGCTCCCGAAACACGTGCTTCACCAACCCCTCGTTGAACTGCAAAATTTCTTCGAGGGACAGGAAACTCATCTCCATGTCCAACTGGGTAAACTCCGGCTGGCGATCGGCCCGCAAATCCTCGTCCCGGAAGCAACGGGCAATCTGGTAATAGCGATCGATTCCCCCCACCATCAACAACTGCTTGAACAACTGGGGGGACTGGGGCAAAGCGTACCACTCCCCCGGATGCACCCGACTGGGCACCAAATAATCCCGGGCCCCCTCCGGCGTCGAGCGGCAGAGCATGGGGGTTTCCACCTCCAAAAACTCCCCCACATCCTCCAAATAGCGGCGGATCGTCTGCACCAACCGCCCCCGCAACCGCAAATTCCCCGCGAGGCGCTCCCCCCGCATTTCCAAATACCGATGCTTCAGCCGCACCTCTTCCCGCACGGTCTCCGTGTCGCTCACCGGGAACGGCAATTGCCGGGCCACCCCGTTCAACACCGTTAGATCGGTGGCTACCACCTCCAGGGCCCCCGTCGCCAACTTGGGATTGAAGGACTCCGGGGGCCGGGGCCGCACCGTCCCCACCACCTGCACCACATACTCGTTGCGCACCTCGGCCGCCGTCGCGCAAACCGTCGGGTCGGCCACCACCTGCACCACCCCCGTGCGATCGCGCACGTCCAGAAACACCACCCCCCCATGATCCCGGCGGCGATCGACCCACCCCGCCAAGGTCACCGTTTGGTCTGTGGCTTCAACCCGCCCGCAATAATGAGTGCGCATAACCCCGTCGTCTACCCGAGAACGCCCAGCATCCTAGCACCCCCAGGCTCCCCTCCCGCCGCCGATCCCAGGAAATCCTCTATTTTTTTTACAGAAGATTAACCAAATCCTAACCTCAAAGGGGGGGCAGGGGCTGAAAAGATAGAGAAACGTAAGGAGTGTCTGCCTCCTCTGCCACCGAGCGTGAATTCCATTTTGCAAGAGGATCGAAAGCAACTATGAATTTTTCGACGGCAAGCGGCTTGGGCCGCGCAGTTGCCTTGACGTTGGCAACCGCTACCGTATCTCTGACGGCTTCCTTTGTCGTTGCTCCGGCAGCCAAATCCCAGAGCGTAACCCTGAACGGCGCGGGGGCTAGCTTTCCGGCACCGCTCTACAACCGTTATTTTGATGAGTTTCGGAAGGAAACCGGAATTCAAGTCAACTACCAGTCGATCGGCAGCGGCGGCGGCATTCGCCAATTTACGGCGGGCACGGTGGACTTCGGGGCTTCCGATGACTTCATGAGCTCTGCCGAAATCTCGCGGGTGGAAGGCAGCGGGGTGCTGCAAGTTCCGACGGCGGGCGGTGCAGTAGCCATTGCTTACAACGTTCCCGGCATCGCCGATAAGCAACTGCGGTTGTCCCGGGCGGTGTTTCCGGCGATCTTCACCGGCGAAATCACCCGTTGGAACGATCCGCGGATGTGGCAGGAAATCGGGGTGTGACCCTGCCGGATGCGCCGATTCGGGTGGTGGTACGGGCCGACAGCAGCGGTACCAGCGCCATTTTCAGCAGCGCGTTGGCAGCGGTGAGCCCGAGCTTCAAAGGTCGGGTGGGCGCCAGCAAGACTCCCCGTTGGCCCCAAGGGTTCCTGCGGGGTCGTGGCAACGAAGGGGTTGCCGCCAGCTTGAAGCAAACTGCCAACTCCATTGGCTACATCGAAGCCTCCTACGCCGAGCAGAACAAGATCAACGTGGCGCAGGTCGAAAACAAAGCCCGTCGTTTTGTAGCGCCCTCCATTCCTGAATCGGCACGGGCTTTGGCCACCTCCAAGTTTGGGGAAACCTTCGACTTGGATGCTGCCGATCCGACCGATGGCTACCCGATTGTGGGTGTGACCTGGCTGTTGCTGCGTACCAACATGCCGGCGGGGCCGAAGAAAGAAGCCATGAAGCGCTTGATGGATTGGATTTTGACCAAGGGCCAGAACATCAACCAGACCCTGGAATACGTGCGGCTGCCGGCAGATGTGGCCCAGCGCGCTCGGACTGCGGTGCAATCGCAGCTTCGCTAGTGATGACGATCTGAGGTTGGGCAACCCCATGGGGGGCATTGTGTACCGCCGTTGCTAACAATGGGCGAGCCGACGAGAAATAGGTAGACCCTGATCCCAGGATGTTCTGCCAGTTTCTCGTCTTTTTTGTAGCCAAGGGAGCGCGGGTTGAATGCTGAAAGTTATCTCCTAGCCTGGTTTGTGCCCACCCCACCCTTTTCCCAAGGAAGGCGCGACGGCAAACCTGAACGCGGGGGCTCTTTCCTGATCGATGCTGGAATGCCAAAAATTTAAGAGGCGGTTAAGGGGATATGGTTAGGGGCTAATGGTTGTCATCGATTGGGCAATGTGTGTAAATGTTAGGATGTTGTATGCGGGGTAACTATGGCTGAGATTTCCCGAGCTGAGGAGAGTATCCTGCAATCTTTGGCCGACAGCGTCGAGATTGATATCAAGCAGCAAAATCCCTTGGCCGACTTTTTGGAGAAGGGTTTTACCGGTATAGCTTGGGGAGCGGCTCTGGTGGCGGCCAGCATGTTGTTCCTGATTACATGGCGGGTCAGTCTGGATGCTTGGCCGGCCATTCAAGAATTTGGGCCAGGGTTTTTCTTTGGGCGAGAGTGGGTCACCGATGACGACACCTTTGGTGCCCTGGTTTTCGTCTACGGCACGTTGATTTCGGCGGGCTTGGGCATCAGCCTGGCGATTTTGCTGGGGGTGGCGGTGGCCATTTTGACCAGCGAGGATTTAGTACCCATCTACATTCGGCGACCGATCGCGTTTTTGGTGGAGTTGTTGGCGGCGATCCCCAGCGTGATTGTGGGGTTGTGGGGGGTCAACGTCTTGATTCCGGCTTCGATGCCCTTCCAGAATTTTCTGTTCAGCAACTTCAAGTGGTTGCCTATTTTTAACTCAGAGCCGATTGGGCAGAGTTTGCTGGCGGCGGGGATGGTGCTGGCGGTGATGGTGGTGCCCACGATCGCGGCGGTGGGGCGGGAGTCGTTGCTGGCGGTTCCCCCAGAGCTGCGGAGTGCTTCGATGGGCTTGGGGGCGACGCGGTGGGAAACGGTGTTCAAAATCCAGGTGCGGACGGCCCTGTCCGGGATCATTGGGGGCGTCATGCTGGCATTGGGTCGAGCGTTGGGCGAGACCATGGCCGTTGCCTTTGTGATTGGGAGTACGATTCAGATTTCGCCTTCGCTGTTGGATGCGGGCTATTCGATCCCGGTGGTGTTGGCGAACGAGTTTGGCGAAGCCATCAGCAAGCTGCACATTGGAGCACTGATGTATCTCTCGTTGATCCTGTTCGCGATTACCCTAGTGGTGAACGTGGCCGCGCTGCTGTTGGTTCAATTGGTGAGCATTAAATCGAGGTAGGTTATGAATCCTGGGCAGAACAATCCAGAATTAGATGTCGATTTGATGGAGCCGCTGGCCCAAAGTCGTCGCATTTTCACGTGGGTATGTACGGCGATCGCCTTTACGCTGGCATTGACGGCCTTGGTGCCCCTGTTTTCTTTGACTTGGGGGATCATGGTTCAGGGTTTGAACCGTTTGAGTTGGGACACGCTGACCGGGTTGCCGGCACCGGTGGATTTATCGACCGACACGGGATTTGTGGGCAACCGCACCGGGGGCTTTGCCCATGCCATTTTGGGCACGTTTTATCTGGTGGGGATGGCGGCAGTGGTGTCGTTGCCGTTGGGCATCATGACGGGGATTTTTCTGTCGGAGTTTGCGCGGGGGCGCACCTACGGCTACGTGATCCGGTTTGTGATTACGGTGCTTAGCAGTGTGCCTTCGGTGATCATGGGGGTGTTTGCCTACGGGTTGATTATTTTGTCGGGATGGACGAAATTTTCGGCGATCGCCGGGGCGTTTGCACTGCTGTGTACGATGCTGCCGATTGTGTCGTTGACCACGGAAGAAGCCCTGAAGATTGTGCCGCAGTCGTACCGATTGGCCGCGGCAGGTTTGGGGGCGCCGAAGTTTTACACAGTGATTCGGACGGTGTTGCCGGTGGCGGTACCGGGGATCACGACGGGTTCGCTGCTGGCAATTTCGCGGGCGGCGGGGGAAACGGCGCCGTTGATTTTCACCTCCCTATCGACCCAGTTTTTGGCCGAGTGGAATTTTTGCGCCGATGCCATCGCTGTCGGTATTCATTTACAACGGGGCGGGTTCCCCGTTTTCTTCGGAGCGGGAGATGGCGTGGTCGGCTTCGTTCACGCTGTTGTTCATTGTGCTGGCCGTGAACCTGGTTTCGCGGTTGTTGACCCGTAGCCGGTTGCAATCTCGGTAGGTTTGGGGCGTTGGTTTTGTTGTTGATTTGAAGAGGAAAAAAGCGATGTACGGACAGGAAACCACAACCATTCGGCGTTACGTTGACCCCAACATTCGGGATGCAACGCCGGCTTTGCGGGCGCGGGAAGTCGCCTTCTACTACGGCACCAACAAGGTGTTGGAGGGGGTGTCGATGGACATGTACCCCAACCAGATTACGGCTTTGATCGGGCCTTCGGGTTGCGGCAAATCGACGTTTTTGAAGGCTTTGAACCGGATTGGGGAATTGGAGACGAAGGTGAAGGTGGACGGGACGATCGAGTTTTTCGGTCAGGACATCTATGCGCCGGGGGTGAACCTGAATACGGTGCGCCGTCAGATTTGCATGGTGTTTCAGCGGCCCAACCCTTTTCCCATCAGCATCTACGACAACATTGCCTACGGGTTGCGTCTGGTGGGTGTGAACAACAAGGCCAAGCTGGACGAGGTGGTGGAAAATTCGCTGAAGGGCGCTGCCATCTGGGATGAGGTGAAGGACAAGATGAAAAAGTCGGCCCTGGGGTTGTCGGGCGGTCAGCAGCAACGTCTGTGCATTGCCCGGGTGATTGCGGTGCAGCCCAAAATCATTCTGATGGACGAACCTTGCTCGGCCCTAGACCCGATTTCCACCATCAAAATTGAGGAGTTGATGTTGGAGTTGAAGGAGAAGTTCACGATTGTGATTGTGACCCACAACATGCAACAGGCTTCGCGGGTATCGGATTACACGGCGTTTTTCAATGCCGGCGAAGACCGTATGGGTCACATGGTGGAATACGATCACACAGTGAACATTTTTGGTTCGGCCACCAATCAAGCTACCCGGGATTACGTGAACGGCAAGTTTGGTTGATGCTGGATCGGATTCCCTGAGTTCATGCCTTATTCATGCCTCGAATGCGGGCACATTGCCAAACCTCCTGTTGACCGGGAGGTTTGCTTTTGGGATTTATAGTCATTTTAATTAAAATTTATACAGTTTTTTCTTGCCCAACGAAAGTCCAATAGAGCCATTGTGGGGCTTCGCCCCTGCGACCCGACTTGTTTTGTCTCGTCGCTATGCAAAACAGCTATACTCCGGCGGTTTACCAAGCGCTGCGATCGCCGTTTTCCCAATCTTGGTTTGAGGTTTGGGGTTGGCTGGCACGGGATTGGGGCGATCGCCCGAGCGCCGTGGTGGTTTTGGCAAAGTTGGAGCCGGCGGCCATGCAAACACCGCAACCGCCCCCAGACCGGCCATGCCCACGAGGGTCAACCCCCAAACGGCAACGCCGGCGATCGCCCCCCCAACAACTGCACGTTGACCAATTGGGAATTTTGGCCGCCAAACACGGTGACGGTCGTCAACAGCAACCAAAGGGCGATCGCCACTCCCCAGCGCAACATGGATTTCCTCGATTGGATTGGGTTTTCATTATGGCAGCAAAAGCCATGCCTCTCTCTGCCAGCATAACGTCCTAGCCGTTGCCCCGACTGCTACCCGCATTCTCACTTTATCTTTTTTCACATCACGAGGGGAGAATTTACCGCACCAAATCACTCCCAAAGCTCTGTATTCCTTATTTATAGCTATATTCAGGTAAATTCGGACATCGAAAGAAAAGGGGGGAGTCTGCGCCGTTCGGCTGAGCGCTCACGTCAAAGCCTCCAGTCAGGGGTTTCACCCCTGTACTCCGTCTCAACCAAGTCATAGTTATTTCAATTAAGAATGGGACGATTGCAATTGTTCTGATTGCCTTTACTCCCCTCTTACAGGAAGGAATAGGGGTTGGGGGTGAGGGCGAGACTGTCGCAAACACATCTAAAATGCCTATATTTACAGCTATTAAGATGGCTTGACAAATGGATCGAACGAATCATAATGTTTGCTATCCTTGAGGGCAACGATTATGTTTACAGCAACTTTTACCCCACAGATGTTTGAGACGGCTCAGAGCCAAGCCGCAACGCCCCAAGACACCCTGGTTTTAATCGATAGCCAATTGCAGGATGTGGACGTACTGCAGCAGCATCTTTTGTCGGGAGTGGCGGTGCACGTCGTGTCGCCGACAACCGATGTGCTTGAGTTGATTTCCCAGCTTTTGGCCCAAACTGGGGCGAAACACCTGGCGATCGTGGCCCATGGTCAGCCTGGAATGGTGCACATCGGTCGGCAGCCCCTCACCTCAGAGTGGGTACAGGCCCAGCGGGGCATTTTTGAGGAGTGGTGCTTGCAGCAAATTTCTCTCTATAGTTGCCACACAGCCCAAGGGACCGCTGGGGCTGAATTTCTGACCCAATTGCACACGATCAGTGGAGCAAGTCTTGCCGCTGCCAGTTATTCGTTGGGCCATGTCGTTCCTGGGGGGCGTTGGCATTTGGACGTGACCGTTGGTGAAACGCGGTTTGGACTCCCCTGGGATGCTGACATTGGCCACAACTACCGAGGGACTCTGGCACCAGTGACTCTACCCATCGATCTGTTTGGGCCTCCTGGCGTAACCTGGTCCGGCATGGGTGTTTTTGTCAATGGTGGCAGCGGTCTCAATGATGCCTCCATCCCTGGACAAAGAGATGCTTTTGATGGCGCTCTTGGGTTTTCGATTGATGGGGTTCCCCTGACTTTCCCGCCCGATGCCGACCTCAGCGGCTCTACCCTCACCATTGCCCCGATTGTGGCTAGCGGCCTCAATGTTTCCATCTCGTTCTATGCCGATCCGAACCTGCCGGTTTTGCGGAGCTTGGTATCGTTGCAAAATCCCAGTGGGGTTGCCGTCAATGTGGTGTTCAACCTCCAGACCAATGTGGGGAGCGATAGCCGTACGCAAATCATTGCTACCAGCTCGGGAGACATGGTGTTCGAGCCAGGCGATCGATGGATCATTACCGACGACGACGCTACCTCCGGAGATCCCACCAATACCCATGTTTTGGCTGGGCTAGGGGGGCTCCTGCCGAGCACGGTTTCCACCACGGTATTTTCGTCTTCGGGCACTCAAGGGGTGAACGCAAACTACAATCTGTCGGTGCCGGCCGGCGGGACTCAATCGCTGCTGTTTTTCAATGCACTGCACCCCACAGCTCTAGCCGCTCAGGAGGCGGTGACCGTCTTCGACTCCAACTTTAACTTGCTCTCCTCGGGTCTCCTCACTGGTCTTTCGTCGAGTGCCTTGCTTTCGACGGTCAATTTTAAGTTGTTTGATTCGCCCAACGTTCCGGGTAGCGGTGTGCTGAGCCGCCCCTCCTTGAACGGCGATATCATTTTGGGGAACAACAGCAACAACGCGATCGCCGGTACCAACCTCAACGACACGATCGCCGCCTTTGCCGGGGACGATGTGGTGTTTGGGTTTGGCGGCAACGACTCCATCGACGGGGGATTGGGCAACGACTTTCTCAATGGCGGCGAAGGGAACGACACCCTAATCGGCAGCGTGGGCAACAACACCTTGACCGGAGACATCGGCAACGATGTATTTGTGGTGCGGACAACGGGCAGTTTTGACACCATCACGGATTTTGAGGATGGTGCAGACCGGATTCGGACGGTGCCGACCACAACCTTCAGTACGGCTGTGGGTGCCAGCTTCCTGAATGCCATTCAAAATGGAGCGGATACAGTGTTGTCGGTGAACGGGGTGAACATCGCCCGGTTGGTGAACTTCACTGCCAGCAATTTCAGCGGTGCCGATTTATAGTCATTTCAAATTTGTTTGCGACAGTCTCGCCCTCACCCCCAGCCCCTCTCCCAGGAAGGGAGAAGGGAGTAAAGGCAATCAAAACAATCGCATTTGTTCCATTCTTAAACAAATTAACTATATATCCCCAGAGGGTTCAAGGGCGCTCCTTGACCATGTCCGCAGGGATTTTAGGGCCGGGCAAAGGCTTGGGACAGGTAGGAACGCACCCGCGTAAACACCAGGCGATCGCCCCGTTGTTCGACTTCAGCTTCCCAGTTGGCGGCGGCATTGAGGCGGGGGCTGTCGATCGCCTCGTAGGTAGTGCCCTGCAACCGGGCGCGATCGCCTTCCAGGTGCCAATTCGTCAGCACCATGCGGTTGCGGTAGGAGCGGTATTGGGGCATCACCCGGGCCAACAGCTTTTGGTATTGGGGGACGGTCAGGGTGACGGCATCGCCATCGGGTTGGGCGAGGGTGAGGGTGGCGGTCGGGGCAAAAAAGCGCACCATGGCAGCCACATCGCGGGCATTGGCCGCCGCCTCGTTTTGCTGGATGAAGTCTTGAAGGGCGGCCGGGGACACCGTCAACAGCAGCACCCAACCCCACAGCAGGCAAGTTTTCATGGCAACACCGGCTGAATGCGGTAGCGATCGCCTTCGCGCACCAGGGCCCGGTTGCCGGCCAGCAGGGTTACCCACCGGCGGGTGGTCTGGTTTTCCGGGCGCAAATCGCTGTAGAGGAGGGTGCCCGTCCCGTCAAACACGGCAATGGCCGGATAGGGGCGATCGCCCACATCAACTTTCAGGCGATCGATCTCCAAGAGCCAATCGGGGCGACCGTCGCCGTTGGCATCGGTTTGGCTGAGGTTCCAACGCTGAAACTGCTCGGCAAAACTCTCCCGGCTTAGGGAAACATCGCCCAAGAGTTGCAATTCCCGGTACAGGGCATCCGCCATTTGCCGACGGAGCGGTTCCGGCAAACTGAAGGACCCCACCCGCTCGCTGGCGGTATTGAACGCCAAAATGTTGCTGTAGGCCGCCAAGGGGCCATCGCTCTCCAGCAAATCCCGGTTGCCGGTGGCCAACACCCGCACCCGACCGGCCCCATCCACCTGCAACGATCGCGCCTGCAGGAGAGCCCCCCGCGCAAACCCATCGGCATCCACGGTCGTTGCCGCCAAAGCCCCGTTGGCATCCAGCCCCAAACCACGCCACACAGCCCGCGGCGATCGCCGCCCCAACTCGGCGATCGGTTCCGTTTCCCATTCGGCGGCGGTTTGCAGCGCCATCACCTCCACCTCGTACCAGGTTTCCCCCGGCGGCAAACTGCCCGACGGCAAATCCCACACCTCCAGGTTGCCGTTCCAGGGAGACACCTCGCCAAACAAAGCCGTCACCCGCGTCGCCAACGGCAATACGTCCAATTCCTGCAAAATGGCCAGCCGTTCCGAGGTCTCCTGCTGGCGCTTGGCCAACCCTTCCCGGGCCGCCCGGTACCCGTCTCGGTACAGTTCCAGGATGGCCCCCCACACCGTCGCCTCTTCCGTCTGGTTGACCTTCACCGCTGCGTTGACCCGGGGTTGCACAAAATAGGGGTACCGCTGCAACGCCGCCGCCACCTTGCCGGCGATCGCCGGGGTATCGCGCAATTGTTTCAGGGCCGTTGACCACTGCCCATCGATCAACAACAGCAAAATCCGAATTCCTGAATCGGTCTGGGGTTGCTGGGCCCGCTCCGAGGTGATGCGGGCATGGGCCGCCATCAAACCGTATTGTTCTTCCACCGACAGGGCCAAATTGCGCCCGCCCAATTCCTGGCGCGCCCGCTGAAATTCTTGCAACGCCGGCGACCAGAGGCCGGCCCCCGCCAACTCGATCGCCCGGCGGTAGGCCGCAGGCATATCCACCGCTTCGTTGAGGGTGACTTGACGCAACTCCAAGGGTCGGGTGGGGTTTTGGGGTTGGGCGACCCGATACACCCGCAAATCCGGCTCGTAAATTTGGTTGTGGTACACCACCAATTGTTGTTCCGTGGCCGTAAACGGAGACTTGCCGTTGGGGGTAGCCCAGGTGTAGGCTGCCGCCAGCAGGTTTTCCCACTTGGGCAACTGCCCCGCCGGACTCGTCCAGTCCAGCAAATTTTCGAGGATGGGCCGCCCTTCGGCGGTGTACACCACCACCTTGCCGTAGGGATTTTGCCCGGCGCGACCGTGCACCAAAAACCAGATGCCCGTGGTCGGCGCAGTCCCCGGAATGACCGTCAGGGCGGTGAGGGGCAAACGGTTCCCCGGCTGCAATTTGCGTTGCCCGGCCTCGTTGTATTTCAGGCCAGGCGATCGGACAAACGTCTCTTCCAAACCTTCCACCGGCAACCGCGCCAGCAAGCGCAACTTGTCCGATTTGTCGCTCGCGCGCTCGTATACCCGAACTTCGCGAATTTCTTGGCTGGTGGTGCCCATCACCGGATAGGCTTGAACCGCTTTGGGGGCCAATTTGCGCTCGGTCTGGGCCTCAAAAACAGGGGCTGCCCCAACTTCAATTGCAACGCCGCCAAATCTTCGTTGATTTCGGCGATCGTGAGGGGGGTTTCCAAACCGCCCGTCGGCAACGGCGGCGCCTCGGCCAAGAACGGCCAGTAATACGTCCACGGGTCGCGCAAAAATTGGAAGCTAAAATACGCCATCAGAACCAGGGTCGGCAAACCAATGGTCACCAACACCCGCGCCAACGAGAAGCCACCCAATGCCCTCGACTCAGAAGCCCTCGGCTCAGAAAAAGAACCCATGCGCTACACTACACAGTACGGGTTTGCAAAAATACTTATGGCCGCCGATTCAGCTTACCGCAACTGCCCCTTTCCCGTCGCCCCCGATCGCGTCTTGTTTTTTGACACCACCCTCCGGGACGGGGAACAATCCCCGGGGGCGACCCTCACCGCCGAAGAAAAACTGGCGATCGCCCAGCAACTGGCCCGGCTGGGGGTAGACATCATCGAAGCGGGGTTTCCCTTCGCCAGCCCCGGCGATTTCCAGGCGGTGCAGCAAATTGCCCGGGTGGTGGGCACCGAAACCGGCCCCGTCATTTGCGGTCTGGCCCGGGCCACCCAGCAGGACATCGATGCGGCGGCGGCCGCATTGGCCCCGGCGCCCGGGCCCGCATTCACACTTTTTGGCCACTTCTGATATTCACCTCCAACACAAACTGCGCAAAACCCGGCAAGAGGTGCTGGAAATTGCGCCGACGATGGTGGCCTACGCCAAAGAGAAGTTGGCAGGGCGTTGTGCCGATGTGGAGTTTTCGCCGGAAGATGCCACCCGTTCCGATCCCGAGTTTTTGTACCAAATCCTCACGGCGGTGATTGCGGCGGGGGCCACCACCATCAACATTCCCGATACGGTGGGCTACATCATGCCCGAAGAATTTGGGGCTTTGATTCGGGGCATCCGCGCCAACGTCCCCAACATTGACCAAGCCGTGATTTCCGTCCACGGTCACGACGATTTGGGGGTGGGTGTGGCCAACTTCCTGGAGTGTGTGAAGAACGGGGCCCGGCAATTGGAGTGCACGATCAACGGGATTGGGGAACGGGCCGGCAACGCCGCTTTGGAAGAGTTGGTGATGGCTTTGCACGTCCGCCGCAGCTACTTCAATCCCTATTTTGGTCGGCCGCTGGACTCGACCGAACCCCTCTGCCGCATTCAAACTCAGGAAATTTACCGCACTTCCCGTTTGGTGTCGAACCTCACGGGGATGCTGGTGCAGCCGAACAAGGCGATCGTGGGAGCCAACGCCTTTGCCCACGAATCCGGCATTCACCAAGACGGGGTGCTCAAAAATCGCCTCACCTATGAAATCATGGATGCCCGCTCCATTGGTCTCACCGACAATCAAATTGTGTTGGGCAAGTTGTCCGGTCGCAACGCCTTTGGCACGCGGTTGCGGGAATTGGGCTACGATCTCAGCGAACAGGAACTGAACCAAGCCTTTGTGCGGTTCAAGGAAATCGCCGACAAGAAGAAGGAAATCACCGATTTGGATTTGGCGGCGATCGTGGGGGATGAGATTCGCTATGTGCCGGAGGCCTACAAACTGGAGCGGGTGCAAGTGGGTTGCGGCAGCAGTGAGATTCCCACGGCCACGGTGACGGTGCGCCTGCCGGACGGTCGGGAGGTGACGGAGGTGGCCATTGGCACCGGGCCGGTCGATGCGGCCTACAAAGCCTTGGACAAAGCCATTGGGTTGCCCAACGAATTGTTGGAATATGCGGTGCAGTCGGTGACAGCGGGCATTGATGCGTTGGGGGAAGTGACGGTGCGGCTGCGGCACGAGACAGGAGTATTTTCCGGCCATGCGGCCAGCACGGATGTGATTGTGTCCTCTGCCCAGGCCTATGTGGATGCCCTCAACCGCCTGCATTATTCCCTGACCACCACCCCCAACCGGGTGAAGGCCCAGCCGGTGGCTTGAGATGGCAATTTCCCTGGCCCGACACTTCCACGATCGCACAAAATACGATCCGGAGACCCTGGAAGCCAAAGCCAAACCGTTGGACTGGAGCCAACAGCCCTCGTCGTTCAAGGAATTTCGGACGGGGGAAGTCCTGGATCTGAAGCCTTACCTCCAAGCGGAGGTGGATGTGGGCACCGAAGGGGCGATCGCCCGGCAGTGGGCCCGGCTGTCGAAGTTTTTGTATTGCAGCTATGGGCTGACGGCCCGGGTCGATACGTGGCAAGGGGAGCCGATGTTTTTGCGGGCAGCGCCGTCGGCGGGGGGGGCTCTACCCAGCGGAAATTTACCTGGTGTCGGCGGGCACGCCGGTGTTGCGCCCGGGGTTGTTTGGCTATCAACCCCGCACCCACAGTTTGGTGCACTACTGGTCGGGGGACCCCTGGCCCCGGCTGTTGCAGGCCTGCGGCGAGCATCCCGCATTCCAGACGACGCGGGTGGCGATGGTGGTGACGGCGGTGTTTGGGCGATCGGCTTGGCGCTACCAAGACCGGGCCTACCGACGGATTGGTCTGGATACGGGGCATTTGCTGGGAAACTTGGATTTGGCGGCGGCCCTCAGCGATTTTCGGGTGTGCCCGATCGCCGGGTTTGCGGATGGGGCCCTCAACGATTTGCTGTTTGTGGATGGCGAAGAGGAAGGAGCCATGGTGGCGATCGCCCTCTTGGATCGGCAATCCAACCCGCCGCAAACGGTGGCCACCTGCCCCACCGCTTGGCCCTCCCCGCCCATCCCAACCTATCCCCGGCTGGCCGATGGCCATTTGTTGGCGTATTTGCACCAAGCCAGCAGTTTGACCGAGCCCCCGCTCTGGAACCAGGCGATCGCCCCCCCACCGGCAACGGACAAGTACAATTTCCCGTTTTGCCAGCGGGTGCCTATGGCCACGGCCCCCATGGATTGGGGCCCCACGGCGAAGAATTGGAAAGCACGTTGCTGCAGCGGCGCTCGACCCGAGCTTTTCGCGGCGAAGCCATTGCCTTGTCGGAGTTGGCTGCCCTGTTGCATTTTGCCTACCAACCGGCTGCCTACGGCGCAGTGGGTTTCAACCCAGACCCCGATTTTTTTGCCCGGGAACACGTCGAAACCTTTGTGGCGGTGTCGCGGGTGGAGGGTTTGGAGCAGGGGTGCTACTACTATGCCCCTCGGGCCAACGAGTTGCGGCAAATTCGCTTCAGCGCCTTTGCGAAGGAATTGCACTTTTTGTGTTTGGGGCAAGAATTGGGCCGCGATGCCGCCGTGGTGATTTTTCACACCGCTAACCTGGAGGGAGCGATCGCCCGCTGGGGGGAACGGGCCTATCGTTATTTGCACTTAGACGCAGGTCATTTGGGACAACGGCTGAACTTGGCGGCGATTCGGTTGGGGTTGGGGGTCAGCGGCATCGCCGGCTTTTTTGATGATGCGGTGAACGAAGTGTTGGGCATTCCCCTGGCCGAGGCCGTGCTGTACCTCACGGTGGTGGGTCAGCCCCGCTAAGTCTAGGTTTGGCCGGGTTTTCAAGGGTCAAACTTATTGCTGTAAACAGCTTGATTAGGACGGGGTGCAGGGGTGAAACCCCTGGCTGGGGGCGCAGCTCCCAAACCCCCTTTTCTTTGGATGTCCGAACCTAACCGAATACAGCTATATAGTCGATTTAATTAAAAATGGCACGGACTGCGATTGTTTTGATTGCCTTTACTCCCCTCTCCCTACCTGGGAGAGGGGCTGGGGGTGAGGGCAAGATTGTCGCAAACACATTTGAAATGACTATACATCAAGAGCGGGTCAATCCTTTCCGGAAGCGGTTCCCTTGGTACACCCACCAGGGCCGCAACCAGGGAAACACCACCTCCGACCAGCGGCGAATTTGCCCGGCCCGCCACCCCCGCCAAAGCTCCCGATAATTTGACCAGCGCAAGGTGTCCCGGATGCAGTCCCCGAAGCCATAGCGTTCTCCCACCAACCGCCAGCCGTAGCCCTCATCCAGACAACGCCGCCGCAACTGGGCAAAGGTGTAATCGTGGGTATGCAGCACCGTCGCCGGGCTGTACACAATTTCGGGCCCCCGGTGGTGCACCTGCCGCTGAAAATGCTTGTCTTCCATGATGTCGATCGCCCCGAACGGGTGTTTTTCCCACACCGATCGCCGAATGGCACAACCCACGGTCGAGAACCCCATGTTGTGGTAGCGGGCAATCCAGCTTTTGGCCTCCGAGGTAAAGTAAAAGCGATCGCCGCAGGAATCCCAGAAAAAGCGGCGGATATCGTCCCGTTCCCGGATACCCCCCTGCACCGCCAACACCTCCGGATCGCGGAAGGGGGCCACCATCCCCGCCAGCCAATGTTCGTCCTCGGGCATCGCATCCTGGTTGATGAACACCAAAAATTCCCCCTTCGCCGCCGCCGCCGCCCGATCCCGGGTGGCCCCATGGTTAAACTCGGCGTTCGGAATTTGCAACGGCACGATCCCAAAGTCCGCCAAAATGGCCAAGGTGTTGTCCCGGGAACCCGAGTCGATCGCCACCACCTCAAAGGGAGCCTCAAATTTTTGGGCCGCCAGGGCCTGCAACGTTTTGCGAAACAACTCCCCCCCGTTGTACGTGGGAATGATGACGCTGGCCACCGGTTGGGCTGAGGTCATGGGCCGATCTGCTCCAATTCATAGAGCCGGGCAAACAAACCGCCCAAAGCCAGCAATTCGGCGTGGGTGCCCTCCTCCACCAACCGCCCCCGCCGCAATACCAAAATCCGATCCACATTCCGAATCGTGGACAGCCGGTGGGCGATCGTGACCGCCGTGCGATCGCGCAACAGTTCCGTCAAAGCGCGTTGCACCACAAACTCCGTGGCCGTATCCAAACTGGAAGTCGCCTCATCCAACAACAAAATCCGCGGTTTCCGGATCGCCGCCCGCGCCAACGCCAACAACTGCCGCTGCCCCCCCGAAATGTTGGTGCCCCGGGCCCGAATTTGCGTAAAGTATCCCTCCGCCAACTGCTCGATAAACGGCGCAATTTCCGTCTGCTGGGACGCCGCCACCACCTCTTCAAAGCGGTAATCGTCCCCCAAGGCAATGTTGTCGATCACGTTGCCCGAAAACAAAAACGCATCCTGCAAAATGGTGCCCACATGGCGCCGGAGCTCCGCCTGGGGCAAATCGCGGATGTCCACGCCATCGATCAAAATACGCCCCCGGGTCGGCTCGTACAACCGACACAGCAACCGCGCGATCGTGCTTTTCCCCGAACCGGTGGGCCCCACCAACGCCACCTTTTCCCCCGGGGCCACCACAAAATTTACATCCTGCAACGCAAACTCGTTCGGCTTGTAGGCAAACCAAACCCCTTCAAACCGGATTTCCCCGCGGCCATCGGCCGGGAGCGATCGCGGGGCGACCGGATCGCGAATTTCAATGGGTTCCGCCAAAATCCCTTGAATCCGCTCCAAAGCCGTAAACCCAGACTGAATCACCGTAAACTTTTCGGCCAACTGCCGCAACGGCTCAAACAGGCGCTGCGAGAACAGAATAAACGCCGACAACTCGCCAAAGGTGAGGTTTTGTTGGACAACTTGCCCCCCCCCAACCACAACACCCCCGCGATCGCCGCCAGGGAAATCCACTCCAACGTGGCTGACACCGCCGAATCGTGAAAAATCGTTTTGTTGACCGCATCGACATACCGCTCGTTCACCTGCCGATGCATCTGGGAGTTGTAGGATTCCCGCCCAAACAACTGCACCACGTTCACCCCCACCACGTTTTCTTGCAAAATGCCGTTGAGGTTGCCCAACCACTCCCGAGCGTAGTAATTGGCTTCGCGGTAGGCCTTTTGGAAATAGACGATCGCCCCGGTCACGGGCACCATGGACCCCAACAACAATAGCCCCAAATCCCAACGCAACGCCAGCATGAACCCCGCCGTCACCACCAAAGCCGCCAAGTCGCTGACGATGCCCACCGCCCCCGTCGCAAACACATCCCCCAGGGCTTCCACGTCCCCGGTAAGACGGGTGATCAGCTTGCCCACCGGCGTGCGATCGAAATAACTGGCCGAAAGCTGCGTCACGTGCTGGAACAAGTCTGCCCGCACGTCGGCCGTGACCTGCTGCCCCACCTGCTGCACCACATAGCCTTGCCAGGTCTGGAGGGCCATCCGCCCCACAATGGTCAAAAGCAGCACCCCGCACAACAGCCGCAACCCAGCCAAATCGCCGTTGCGCACCGGCCCGTCAATGCCCCGCTGCACCAAAATCGGCTGCACCGCGTTGGCGATCGCCAAAGGCAACAACAAGACAAAAGACAACAACAAATCGCGGCGATTCTGACGGGCATAGGGCAACAACCGGGCCGCCAACTGCCAGTCCCCCAGCCGGACATCCGACCCTTCTCGCTCTGTTAACTCCGGTACAGTCAACTCTGGTACCGCTAATTCCGGTGCCGACCCCTCAGGTGCAGACATTGCGGTTTCCCCCATCCCTCGTCATCACCTGCTCCCCAAGTCCAGCGGACAATCTCTTGGTCTTTCCCAAGGTACACCTTTATCTTAACAATTCGTTATGCTCTGACTCGGGTTTGCATGGAGACTTGGGGGCAATTTGGCGGACGCTGCGGGACACTTTGGTTCCAGCCTATTCCAGGTCTTCGCGACCGCTGGGGTTGCGCGACGGGTCGCTGTTGAGAAAGCCAAACACAAACAAACCTACAAAAAAGATGACGGTGACGTATACCACAATTTTAAGCGTGACCATGAACGAGCTATCTCCTCATATAAAATGCGCGGCGCTTTGGCCCAACCGGCAAGCTGCCCTCGCTTGGGAATGAATTCATACTAAGTCAAGATTGTACCGCAGGAACTCCCCCACGACTTCTCTCCCCGCGCTCTCCCCCGTCTGGAAAGTTTTCGCGGCTGCCCTACCATGCCTCACCCCGATGTACCCTAAAATCATAAAACTTAAAAGGCGACGACCGGATTCGAACCGGTGGATAGAGGTTTTGCAGACCTCGGCCTTACCACTTGGCTACGTCGCCCTGAGGTTTTGCATTGTAGCAAACTTTCGCCATGGTCGGCCGGTGCGTTACAGTGGTCACGTGGTCGAGGGGCCCTGGTAGAAATCTAGTAGAAATTCGGTGAAAAATCGGTGAAACGTCGTCGGTTTTTGGGTTTGGGGATGGGGACGCTCGCCCTGGGGGGATGCGGCATGTTTGTCGAACCCTCGCGCCTCAAGGTGTGGTGGGTGGCCGGTCGGTTGCCCAAACGCATCACCCGCCGTTTTGCCCAAACCCATCCCCTCGAAATCAAAGAGTTCAAGACCGCTCCTCTGCTGTGGCAAGCCTGGCAGGACGCGGATGCCGCCGACCGTCCCCACTTGGTAAGCCTGGGGGATGGCTGGTTGGATCTGGCGATCGCCGCCGAGTTGATTCAGCCGATTGTGGCTCCCCCATCCCTGGTTGCTCTGGGGCAAGATTTAGGGCAAGATTTGGGGCACGACCTGGGACATCGCCAAGGTTTGGGGTATGGATGGCCATGGCGCTGGGGCACCTGGGTGATGGTTTACCGCCGCGATCGCGTGCCGTCGCCGCCCCAAACTTGGCTCGATCTGGAACAACCGGCCTGGCGCCGCAAAATGGTGTTGCCCGCCAGCGCCCCCCTCACCATCGCCCTGGCCCTCAAGTTGCGGGGAAAATCCTACGGCGAGCTTTCTCCCGATCTGGCCGCCGACCTGCGGAGCCTTACGGCCCAGGTTTTGGCGTGGGACAACGAAGCGCCGTTGAAAATTCTCCTGCACGGCGATGCCCATCTGGCCGTGGTGGGTTCCGCCGAAGCGGCCGCCGCCCAGCGGGATTATCCCCAGCAACTGGCGATCGCCGAGCCCCGGCCCCCTCTGCTCTGGGCCGAGGTCTGGATGCAAGCCCAGTCCCATCCCGCGATCGCCGACTGGCTCGATTTTTGCCAAGGACCAACGGTGCAGGAATTTCTCCAGGGCCGACCGGGGGTGCAGCCGCTGGCCGTATCGCCCCCCCCGGACAGCGATTGGTTGAAACCCCTGCTGCCGGAAACGGCTCGCCGTTACCAAGCGGCCTGGTCAGCCCTCCCTAACGGGCGCCTTTGACCAAATCCACCACCTGGGTAAACCCTTGGGGATCGAGCACCGCCATTTGCGACAAAACCTTGCGGTTTAGCTCAACGTTGGCTTTCTTCAGCAAACCGGTAAATTCGCTGTAGCGCAGGCCGTGGGCCCGGGCCGCCGCGTTGATCCGGGCAATCCAGAGGGTGCGGAAATCGCCTTTCTTTTTGCGGCGATCGCGGTACGCATTGCGCAGGGCCTTCATTACCTGCTGGTTGGCGGTGCGAAACAACCGGTGATGGGATCCCCGGAATCCTTTGGCCAACTTCAGAATTTTGTTGCGGCGTTGCCGGGCGACGTTGCCGCGTTTGACTCGGGTCATAGACTTTGGATGGGGTTAAGTTGACAGAATAAAACTTTAATGGCTAGAGGTGTTTAACTGCTAGACGTAGGGGAGCATGGTCAGCACGTTTTCCAGATCGCGCTCGTTCACGCCGTCCATTTTCGATTGGCGGCGCTTGCGATCGGCGCTCTTGTGCTGGAGCAAGTGGTTTTTGCAGGAATGGCGGCGTACCATTTTGCCGCTGCCGGTGGCACGGAATCGCTTGGCCGCGGACTTACGGGTTTTCATTTTGGGCATGGCTGTTGGGAAAAAAGTCAGTTTTTCTAGCTTACCGCAATTTCTTGGAAACACCGATTTTTTTGTCAATCGCTCCCGCTGGGTGCGCCCAGTATCCTAGAAAAAGAGTTTTGGCGGCAGGGTATGGGCAAGTGGCGGCGGTGGGCGATCGCCCTGGTGTTGGTTTGGTGGGTGGGGATGGGGCCGGTGTGGGCAGACGGCGATCCGGCGGGGCAATGGGCGCAGTTGCAGGCCAAGATGGCGAAGGTGCGGTTTTGCCAAAACGACAGTTGTTTTTACCGGCGGGTTGAAGGTCAACTCCAAACCCCCGCCCAAACTGGCGACCCCTATCGCGGCACCATTACGGCCATCATTGACCGGCCGGCGGCCACCCTCGACACCGCCGAATACCGATTCACCTGGGACGGCGCGCATTGGGTTTTGACCGGGGGCGAAGAATACACCGACGTGGCGGACTATTTTTTCAAGGGCGATCGCTACGAAATTTTCAGCGTCCACGGCACCCATTCCTATCAGGGGGACATTTACAGTGCCCGCCAAAACCGCAGTTTGAAATCGGGGTACCTGACCCTGTATTTCGATGTCTTGGCCCAGGGACAGCCCGCCAAAGGGTGAACATCAATGCCATAATTTGAAACGACTTGGGAGCACAAAGTATGGACGAACATTGCGAAGCCCCCAGCCCGGAGGTCGGTACCGAAGCGATGGCCGCAACGGTTGCTGAGACGGTTGCCGGAGGTGCCCAGCATCTACGAATGTTTGGTGTGCGGCTATGCCTACGAGCCGGCGGCCGGGGACGCCAAACGGGGCATTGGGGAGGGGACGCCCTTCGAGGAGTTGCCCGAGGGCTGGCGGTGTCCGGTGTGCAACTCCCGCAAAAGCAAGTTTCGGGATATTGGCGTCCCGCAGACTCCCTCGGGGTTTGCCGAGAACCTCGGCTACGGGTTTGGGGTGAACTCCCTGACCCCCGGCCAAAAGAACCTCTTGATTTTTGGGTCGTTGGCTTTGGCTTTTTTGATTTTTCTCAGTTTTTACGCGGTGGATTAAGGGCTATGGGTTTTGCCGGATGGATTCAGCAAGTCGCGACAGGGGTTGTTTTGTGGTTGGCGCTCTTGGGGTTGTGGGCGGCTCCGGTCTGGGCCGTGGGGCCATGGCAACGGGTTGAACTCAATACCCAGGCGACCCTGTTGGACATTGACATGGCCGGCGATCGCGGCTGGTTGGTGGGTACCGGGGGCACCCTTTTGGTCACGGCGGACGGCGGTCAAACCTGGCGATCGCAGACCCTGGATTTATCCGATGCCAATTACCGGTTTGTGTCGGTGAGTTTTGCCGGCGACGAGGGCTGGATTGTGGGGCAGCCTTCTTTGTTGTTGCGCACGACCGATGGTGGCCAAAGTTGGTCGCGGATTGGTTTGAGTTCGCAGTTGCCGGGCAGTCCCCAGTTGGTGAAGGCGTTGGGGCCCGCCACGGCGGAAATGTCTACCGATGTGGGGCAATCTACCGGACGCAGGATGGGGGGCTCACCTGGCAGGCTCTGGTGCGGGATGCGGTGGGCAACTCCCGCAATTTGTACCGTAGCGAAGATGGGCGTTATTTGGCGGTATCCACCACTGGCAGTTTTTACTCGACCTGGCAACCCGGCGAAATCACGTGGCAGGGGCACAACCGCAACAGCTCCCGGAAGGTGCAGAACATGGGGTACACCGTGGACGGGCGCATTTGGATGCTCAGCCGTGGCGGTCAAATTCAGTTCAGCAAGCCAAATTCTTTGGACGACTGGGAAAACCCCAATTCCCACGGGCTGCTTCGGGGTTTGGGCTATTGGATTTGGCGTTTCAGGATGCCAACAACGTATGGGTGACGGGGGGCAGCTCCCGCCTGTTGCACAGTGCCGATGGGGGCAAGACCTGGGCCCGGGATGAAAGTGCGGCCAATTCGGGCACCAATCTTTACCGGATTCGGTTCTTTGGCCCGGAGTACGGCTTCATTTTGGGGGCCGACGGGGTGTTGCTGCGCTACCAGCCGACCTAAAGCCCTGGAGCTACCCGCAACGGCTGGGTTACGGCGGCATCGGTTGGCCGTTGGGCCAATTCCCAAATCGTTTGCTGAAGCTGCGGGTGCACCCAGTCGGGGGCGATCTCACACAGGGGTTGCAACACAAACGCCCGCTGGGGCAAGAGGGGGTGTGGCACCATCAGTTCCGGCAATGCAACGCAACGATCGCCGTACAGCAGCAAATCCAGGTCGAGGGTACGGGGGGCCCACTTGGCATGGTGATTGGCATGGCGATCGCGCCCCAATTTTTGTTCGATCGCCAGCAATTCCTGCAGCAGGGCCAACGGGGGCAAATCGGTGTCCAGAAGGGCGCAACCGTTTAGGAAATCCGGTTGCCGAGAAGCTTGGCCGTCGGGGGCGATCGCCCGGGTTTGGGTACCAGCTTGATACCGCCTTGAGGGAAAGATCCGGATGGGTGGCCAACAGGTCCACAGCTGCTCGGAGGTGGGCCGCGCGATCGCCCAGGTTGCTGCCGAGGCCAATGGCGCAGGGAATCACGGCCGACGTTCGAGGCGAGCCCCCACCGCCCGCAACTTGGCTTCGAGGCGATCGTAGCCGCGATCGAGGTGGTGCAACCCTTGCATTTGGGTTTCGCCGTGGGCGGCCAATCCGGCCAGCACCAACGCCGCCGAAGCCCGCAAATCGGTGGCAATGACCGGGGCCCCGACAGCGACGGCACACCGGTCACCACCGCCACGCTGCCTTTGACCCGAATGTTGGCCCCCATCCGGCAAAGTTCCGCCACGTGCTGCATCCGGTTTTCAAACACCGTTTCTTGAATGGTGCTGTTGCCATCGCTGAGGGTGAGCAACGCCATAAACTGGGCCTGCATGTCCGTGGGAAAACCGGGGTAGGGCAAGGTTTCGATGTCGGTCGATCGCCCCGCCGGCCGACCGTCCACCCGCACCGTGCGATCGTCCAAAATGTCCACGATCGCCCCAATTTCCTGCAACTTGGCGATGGGGCCCCCAGATGGGCAGGCACCACCGGGGTCAACGTCAACACCGAGCGGCACAGAGCGGCGGCGGCCATGAAGGTTCCCGCTTCGATGCGATCGGGCAAAATCTCGTAATCGGCGCCGTGGAGGGCATCGACGCCGTAAATCCGGAGGGTGGTGGTGCCTTCGCCTTCAATGTGGGCCCCCATCGCTCGGCACAACCCGGCCAGATCGATGATTTCCGGTTCCTGGGCGGCGTTTTCGAGGGTGGTTTCCCCCTCCGCCAAGGTCGCCGCCATCATCAACGTTTCCGTGGCCCCGACGCTGGGGTAATCCAAGTAAATGTGCGTCCCCTGCAGCCGGCCCTGACGCCCCCGACACCGTGCTTCGACGATGCCCCCGGCGATCGCCACATCCGCCCCCAAGGCCTGCAAACCTTTCACGTGCAAGTCGACGGGTCGGGCCCCGATCGCGCAGCCCCCCGGCAACGGAATTTGGGCATAGCCCAAGCGAGCCAACACCGGCCCAATCACAAAAAAACTCGCCCGCATTTGGCTGACCAGCTCGTAGGGGGCGCTCGCCCCTTGCAAATTGGCCGGGTGCACGGTCACCCCATCGGGCAGGCGCGCGGTTTGGACGCCCATCGCCTCCAAAATGGCGATCATCCGTTGCACGTCCACCAACTGGGGCAAATTGCGGATATGACAGGGCTCGGCCGTCAGGAGGGTGGCCGCCAAAATGGCCAAAGCGGAGTTTTTGGCTCCCGAAATGGGCACGGTGCCCGCCAGCGTGGACTGCCCTTGGATGCACAGGGTACCGGCCGTGCGATCGCAGGGGAGTCAAGGTTGGTGAGGGTCATGGGGCTGGGCGCTTCCGAAGGATGTTGCACGACGGCATTTGCAGCGAGAATAGGGAACATCATAACCGGCGTTGTCAACTTTCCCGTAGAGCCCCACCATGACCCTCCTCCCGGCAGATCTTTGGCAAAATTGTCCCCCCCACAGCTTAATCGGAGCCGAAGTGCTGGAACGTTTGGGCACCGACGGCGCGAGCGGCCTGACGACCAAGGTGGCCCAACAACGGCGCATCCAGGTGGGCGAAAACGTTTTGCAAACCAAAGAACGGCGATCGCGCTGGGCGATTTTGCTCGATCAGTTCACCAACATCATGTTGCTGATGTTGATTGCGGTGGCGTGGTATCCGCGGCCATCAATGTGGTGAAGCAAGAATTTCCCAAGGATGCGATCGCCATTTTTAGCATTGTGTTGTTGAACGGGCTGCTGGGGTATCTTCAAGAAAGCAAGGCGGAGGCCGAATTGGCCGCTTTGAAAAAACTGGCGGTGCCCACGGCGCGGGTGTGGCGGGACGGTCAATTGCAGGAGGTGCCTTCGGCGACTTTGGTGCCGGGGGATATTGTGGCCCTGGAAGCGGGGGATTACATTGCGGCTGACGGCCGCGCGATCGAAACCCAACAACTCTCGGTGCGGGAAGGAGCCCTCACCGGCGAAGCCCAGGGCGTGCTCAAAAATAGCCACATGGTGTATCCCGCTGCCGAAGCCTTGGGCGATCGCCGCAACATGGTGTTTCAGGGCACCGAGGTGTTGCAGGGACGGGGCAAATTTGTGGTGGTGGCCACGGGGATGGCCACCGAGCTGGGGCAAATTGCCACCAACCTCCAAGAGGTGGAAAACCCGCCCACCCCCCTCCAACAGCGCATGGGTCAACTCAGCCAGGTTTTGGTAGGCGGTTCCCTGGCTTTGGTGGCCCTGGT
>JAAUUG010000149.1 GCA_012031195.1 Oscillatoriales cyanobacterium SM2_1_8 | reverse complement strand
GGCTTGTTGTTTCGTCAAGGCTTCGACCCGCACCCGCGTCAGTTTTTCGGTGGCGATGCAGCAGATGCGGGGCAGCGTGATCGATCTCGATCCCAGTGTGACCCAGGTGAGCCGGGGAGAACCGGTGGCCGATACCGCCCGCGTGCTCGATCGCTACTGGATGTGTTGGCGATCCGCACGTTTGCCCAAGACGAGTTGACGACCTTTGCCCAACATTGCCGCATTCCCATCGTCAATGCCCTGACCGATTTGGAGCATCCCTGTCAAATTTTGGCGGATTTGCTGACCGTGGAAGAAAATTTTGGGGAGGTGGCGGGCAGAACGGTGACTTACATCGGCGATGGCAACAACATCGCCCATTCCCTGTTGCTGGGGTGTGCATTGGCGGGGGCCCACGTCCGGGTGGCCAGTCCGGAAGGGTTTGCCCCCGATCCCGCCGTGGTGGCGCAAGCCCGGAATTTGGCGGCGGGCACAGAGGTGGTGGTGACGACCGATCCCAAAGCGGCCGCAGCCGGTGCGAATGTGTTGTATACCGATGTGTGGGCCAGCATGGGGCAGGAGGGGGAGGCGATCGCCCGTCAGGCCGCGTTCCGCCCCTACCAAATCAATGCCGAACTGTTGGCGTTGGCGAAACCGGGGGCGATCGTACTCCATTGTTTGCCGGCCCACCGCGAGGAAGAAATTACGACGGAGGTGTTGGAGGGCCCCAATCCCGGGTCTGGGATCAGGCAGAAAATCGCCTCCATGCCCAAAAAGCCCTGATTGCGCTGTTGTTGGGGGTCTAAGGGAAAGCCATGGCGATCATACGATTAACGGTGCAGCGCACCACCCCCGGCCAGCCCGCCGCGGCCACCTATACCTTAGAGTTGGCGCCGGAGCGGGTCACCCTCTTGGACGCTTTGTTGCAAATCCAACAGGAACAGGACGGTTCGTTGGCCCTGCGCTACAACTGCCGGAACGTGATCTGCGGTTCCTGTGCCCTCACCGTCAACGGTCAACCGGGGTTGGCCTGCCAAAAGACCGTCGCCGAATGGCTGCAGCCGGGGAGCGACACCCTGCACATCGGGCCGTTGCCCCATTTGCCGGTGATCCGGGATTTGGTGGTAGACATGAAAGCTTTTTGGCAAGGACTGGTGCGGGTGCAACCCATGGTGCAGGGGGGGCCGGCACCGGACGGCAGTTGCCAGCCCAACGCGATCGCCTCCAGGCGGCGGCCAACTGTCTGTTGTGTGGGGCTTGCTACGGGGCCTGCAACAGCGTGGTGGGGAACCCCACCCCGAGGGCGGGTTTGTGGGGCCCCATGCCCTGGCCAAGGCGCAACGGTTGCTGGGGGACAACCGCGATGGCGAAGGCGATCGCCGCCGTCAGCAATACAACCACGTGGATTTTGTGTGGGGATGTACCCGTTGCTACCAGTGCAACGAAGTGTGTCCGGTGGGGGTGCAACCCTTGGATCGCATCACCGAAGTAAAGCAGGCGGTGTTGGCTACCCCCAACCTTCCGGAAACCACGGCCCTCCGCCATCGCCGCACCTTGGTGGAAATGGTGGCCGCCGACGGCTGGATCGACGAAAGCCGGTTTGCCGCCAAAGTGGTGGGTTGGCAAGGCTGGTTGTCCTTGGTGCCGTTGGGACTCAAAATGCTGCGACGGCGGAAATTGCCTCTGCCTTGGCAGTTTCGCCCCTCATCCAGCCAAGGGCGATCGCCCGGTTGCTGACCCGATGGCGCCAGCCCAAGCCGTAAAACCCAACATCCCTAACCTCTTTTCCCAAGTTCTCCCAAGCCCAAAGGGTGGGCTGAGCGTAGTCGAAGCCCGCCCCCAACCCCTGCTCCCTCCTTCGGCAGGCTCAGGAACCGGGGAGCGGAACCCTCTTGCCCCGTGAGGTATAGCTGTTTTGCATAGCGATGAGACAAAACAGATCGGGTCGCAGGGGCGAAGCCCCCGTATTGGTTCGATTGGACTTTTGTTGGGCAGGAAAAAAACGTGTCAGTTTTAATTAAAATGACCATATAGTCATTTTAGATGTGTTTGCGACAATCTTGCCCTCACCCCCAGCCCCCCTCCCTTCCTGGGAGAGAGGAGTAAAAGTAGTCCAAACAACTACAATCGTCTCACTCTTAATTAAATTGACTATAGAAAGCGCGCCAAAAACATCAACACGCCCTAAAACATGGTCGTGATGCCTGCTGGGCGCAACCGTCGCCAATCGTCCACCACGCCGACATCTTGCAAACCGCTGCGCCAAAAAATTGAGCCATCTTCTTCGGGATTGTGGTAATACCGCTTGCGCTGACCCAACTCCACAAACCCAAATTTGCGGTACAAGGCGATCGCCCGTTGGTTGGAGACCCGAACTTCCAACGTCGCCCGCAGGCAATCCCGCTGGCACGCTTGGTGCAACAACCCCCACACAATGGCGCTGCCCAGACCTTGCCCCTGCCACGGCGATCGCACCGCCACCATGGTGATGTGGGCTTCCGTCAAAATTTGCCAGAAGCAACCGAATCCTAACAAAAAATCATTTTGTACCACCGCCACCAAAGCGCTGTTGGGGTTGGCCACTTCCTTTTCGTAGGCCGCCAAGCTCCAGAATCCCCCCAAACAATCCTCGTCGATCGCCCGGAGCTGGGGGACAAACTCCGGGGTCACCAACCTGAGGCAACGTTCCGTCATCCGGCGATCGAGCGCACCAGCACCACCCCCACCGCTGCAAAAATGGCGGACAAAGCGGTGCCTACGAGCCACAAACTCAACGTCCAGAGCCGGCCATCCAACCGCTCAAACCGTTGTTCGTAGCGGTTGGTGTTTTCCGTAAGCCTCTCCAGATCGTGGGCCATTTGGCCAACTTTGTCCGTGAGCTTGGCCATGTCTTCCCCGATTTTGCTCACCTTGTCGGTCAAGGTTGCCACATCGCCGACCAGATGATCCAGGCGATCGGCCACCGCTTGGAGCGTAGGTTCAGGGCCGCCATGGTTCAACCCTCCTGGGAGGCACCCTTCGCAAACAGGGCAAAAATTCGCCGTAGCCTTCCGCTTCGAGGCGGGCGACCGGAATGAAACGCAAGGCCGCCGAGTTCATGCAATAACGTTGACCGGTGGGGGCAGGCCCATCGTTGAACACATGGCCCAAATGGGAATCGGCATGTTTGGAACGCACTTCTGTCCGCACCATCCACAACTTGCGATCGCTCCGGGTGGCCACATTTTCCGACTGCAACGGCTTGGTAAAACTGGGCCAGCCGGTTCCCGAGTCGTACTTGTCCAGCGAGCTAAACAAAGGCTCTCCCGACACCACGTCCACATAAATCCCCGCTTCTTTGTTGTCCCAGTAAGGGTTTTGGAACGGACGCTCCGTGCCCTCGTGCTGGGTCACCTGGTATTGCTCGGGGGTCAGCCGCTGTTTCAATTCCTCGTCGGTGGGCTTCTGAAAATTTTGCAAATCCATGGCGACTCCTAGGCTGGGTGGGGTGACAGGGGCGATCGCCGGCGGCAAGGGCCCAGGCATCCCAACCCACAGGAAAGGGGCCAGAGCCATTCCCAGTATCCCCAAAGTTTTCCCTAGGTTTGCGCCGATGGCAACCCAAACGTTCATTGCGTACGCCCTCTCTCTAAGATCTATCCTAGACCAGAACCGCAACCGCCCCGAAACCCCAGATTCAAGTTTCTTTGTAAGTATATTTACTCATGCTTAAAATCTTGGCCCGATCCCATCCAAATAGATGTGGGGAGACCTTGAAGCGTTTGTAGAATTGTTGCTAGTATGTTGTTCTCTTAACTTTTAACATACCCATTTAACCTAATGATTACGGCGCAAGGGATGTGGACAGAAACCGAGCAAGTCCTGGCGCAACAGGCGTTGGCGATCGCCCGGCAGCGGGAGACCGATACGATTTTGGCCGTGGTGCGGGAGCAGGCGGCGGCGGTGATTGGTTTGGAAGATTTGTGGCAAATCAGCGATTTTTTGAATGCGCGGCGGTTTGACTTGGACGGCAAGTACATGTTTGACTGCGAAACCCTGATCTTCGCCTTTGCGCGTTTGGTCAAAGAGGGTTGGCTTTCCCCCGAAGAATTGGCTGGGTTGGATCGGGACAAGGTGGCGCGCATTCGCTCTTTGTCCCGGATGTGAAGGAGGCCATGCCGCCGATTGGGGGCCGCCGGTTTGAGAAACCCATTGCGTGGATCCAAGTGTCAAAATCCAAGTGCCAAAAAAACGACCTCGCCTCCGGTCAAAATCTAGGCAGGTGGGGCTTGCCAGGATGGGCAAGTTGACTCAAACTATGCCGGGGCGGCCGGGGAATTGACGCCCTTCGATCAAACCTTTGGTGGCGGGGTGAGACCATGGCATGGGTGGGGCAAAGACGAAGTAGGTGCTGGTGGCATTGGGTTTGGGGTTTGGGCCTGCCCACAGGGATTGGGATGGGCGTGGCGGCTTCAGTGTTTGCAGCCCCAGCGCTGGCAACGAATATATTGGAAAAACCTGCTACCAACCCACCCGAAGTTGGGGCCGAAGCCAAGGGGGCGATCGCCCGCCAAGTGGAGTTGGTGGTGCGGGGGGGACACCCTGGAGGTGCGGTTGCGGCTGGAGGGCACCGAGCGGCCCCAGTACATTGGGTTGAATCGGGGGCGCACTTGGGTGGGCGAGCTGGCCAACGTGCGGTTGGGTTTGCCCCAAGCCCGGAGTTTTCACCGCGAAAATCCGGCCCCGGGCATCGCGACCCTGGCTTTGCTGCCGTCGGGAGGCGGGGGCTTGCAGGCGATCGCCGTGGGTCAGGAGCGGCCATTGGTAGGCACCATGCGGCTCGAACCCCAGCGGGAAGGGGGGAACGTTTTGGTATTGCAAATTCGGCCGGAGCCTGCCGCCACGGCATCTTCGGCGGTGGGGGTTGGGGCTCCGGTCAATCCTGCCGCGCCGCCGCCGGTGGGGGCCCAAGCGGTCGAAAACTTGGCGGTACGGGCCTTCCGGGTGGATTTGGGCACCGAAGAGCGGGTTTCCAGCCTGGTGCTGCGCAGTGCGCCCGTCCGGGACGTGTTGGCCCTGTTGGCGATGACCGCCGGCCTCAACGCAATTTTTTTGGAAGTGGAAGCCGCGCCGACGGGAGGAGCGCCGACACCGCCCCCCCCCAGCACCGTTTCGATGGAAATTCGGGATGAGCGGGTCAAACGTTTTCAATTATGTGTTGCAGGTAGCAGGGTTGCAGGCCAAGCGCGACGGCAAAACCGTGATTATCGGGCGGAACTTGCCGATTACGGCCCGGGAAACCGTGCTGCGGACCGTCCGTCTCAACCAGCTGAAAGTGAACCTGCCCAACACCGAAGTGACCATGACCGCCAACGTCGATGCCAGTTTGGCCAGCGGGGGCACCGGTGGGGGCACCGCCAACAGCCGCATTGCCCGTACCCAGTCCCTGAGCCAGCGGTTTCCGATGAAAGGGGCGTTGCAGTTGCTGGAGGAACTGGGGGCCAACGGCGGCACCCAAGCCCAAGCCAACCGTCCGGGGGCGGCGCGCGGTGTGGGGGAGGGGGATTTGTTGTTGGGCGGTTTGCAGGCGTCGGCGGATGTGCGCACCAACACCTTGACCTTGATTGGGACGCCCAACTTGGTGGATTTGGCCGAAACCTACCTGCGGCAACTGGATGTGCGGCGGCGGCAAGTGGCGGTCAACGTCCGGATTGTAGAAGTGGCCCTCGACAAAAACGAGAACATCGGCACTAGTTTTTCGTTTGGGGTGGGGGACAGTTTTTTCAACGTCAACCAGGGGGAAGCCACGGCCAATTTTGGCACCGTCAATCCCCGGTTTTTGCCCCGCCCTTCCGACCCTAACCCCAATCCCGGCAGTTTCGTTCAGCCCAGATGTTGTGCAAAATCCCCTGAATCCGGATGGTTTGGACGGCATTACCCGACCGTTTTCCTTCCCGGCGCGGTTTTTGCTGAACCTCCAAGCGCGGATTGTGGAAGACCGGGCCAAAATTCTCACCGATCCAACGTTGATTGTGCAGGAGGGCAGCGCTTCCCAAGTGAACCTGACCACCCAAGTGTTTGCCGGATTTCGCACCATCAACCAGCCGGGGCCGGGCAACACCGTGACCACCGTTTCCGATACCCGCGACCCGATTGATGTGGGGGTCATCCTCAACATTGCCGTGGATGCGATCGACGACAACGGGTTTGTGACTTTGGCGGTGTCCCCCGAAGTCAGCTCGCCGGGGCAGAGCATTACCGACCCTTCCCGCAACAATTTGTTGATTCAGCAGTTGGTGAACCGTCGCCGCTTGGATACGGGGTTTTTGCGGTTGCGGGCGGGGCAAACCCTGGTGTTGGCGGGCATCATCAGCGAGAGCGAGCGGGTGGTGACCCGCAAAACGCCGATTTTGGGCGACCTTCCCCTGTTGGGCAGCTTGTTTCGCAGCACCGAAGACCGCCGCGATCGCAGCGAGGTGATTGTGTTGGTGACGCCCCAGCTTCTGGAGTAGGCGTGAATTGGCGGCCTCATGGCGCCGCGTGACCACACCGAAACCCGGCAAAAAATTTGGCGGATGTGGGGCAAGTACCAATTGCGAAAGCTGGGCTGTTGACAGGGGAAAGGCGTGGCCCAGCTCGCCCCCCGCAACACCCGGTGTTGCCCGTCAAAGTAGGCGGCCGAATATCCGGGGTAGGGAAACGGCGCAAAATCCGGCGGCGGGGCAAAGATGCTGGCGGTCCATTCCCAGACCCCGACCGGGGCGATCGCCCCTGGTGCCAAGCCGCTTCCCATTCCCATTCGGTGGGCAACCGTTTCCCTGCAAACCGACTGTAGGCTTCGGCTTCGTAAAAACTTACCCCACACACCGGCTGGGTGGGGGTGAGGGCATCCCAATACAAGGGCTGGCAAATGTGGGCTTGCTGTTGCCAGGCCCAACCGGCGGGCGACCACCATTCCGCCCGTTGGTAGCCCCCCGCCGCCATGAACTCCGCAAATTCTTGTTTGGTGATGGGAGCACTCAAAACATAGGGAGGCAGGGCGATCGCCCGGGCCGGCCGTTCGTTGTCTTGGGCCCCAACGGCATCGCTGCCAACGGTGACGGCGCCCCCTTCGACCCGGATTTCCCTGGGGGCAACTTGAGGCAAAGGCAACGGTTCGGTGGGGGTTTGCAATTGCCGGACGATCGCCATGGTTTCCAGGTGTTGGGCTTCGTGTTGCAGCAGCCACCAAGCCCAGCGGGGGGCCAGGGGCTGGGCGATCGCCCGTTCCCGCACCTGGGCCACGGCGGTGACCAATTCCGCGAGGGGGGGCAAATTCCGGCGGGCCGATTTGACCGTCGCCTCCACGGCAAATTCCGCCAAGGTTTCGCGATCCTGGAGCCACCAGCGGGCTTCGGTATGGCCAATGTGGCCCAAATGCCAGCCGATGGGGCTAATTCCGGTGGGGCTGGCC
>JAAUUG010000148.1 GCA_012031195.1 Oscillatoriales cyanobacterium SM2_1_8 | reverse complement strand
TGGCGAGCCCGATCTTACCGCACTTCAGGAACCCCCTCCCAACCAACCAAAAAAGCCCCGCTTGTCTTTGCGGCCGTCCACATCCCCCTGCCGCAACTGTTCTAAATTTCTTAAGGCAACCTCGTTGCGACCGTCAAACTTGAGGGCCTGCTGAAAACTAACCTTGGCCATCCCAGCCAAATTCTTATTAAGATAAACCAAGCCCAACAAAGTATGCACCCGGCTGTTGTCGTTGTGCCGATCCAACAATTGTCGCAGCACGGCCAGGGCTTTGTCCCATTCTTTGGCCTGCAGGTGTTTTTCGGCCTTGGCCAAAGACGTGGCGAGGGCCGGGACGGATGGGGCCGCCGGCACCGTGGGGACGGGCATGGGGGCCGGAGCGATCGCCGGTTCGGGCGGCACGTAGCCTTCGGCAAACAAAGCGTAAAACAAGTTCAGTTCGCTGAGTTGCTCAGAAACCGCCATCGCCCGCTCCAGGAAAGTGTATTGGGTCTCGGCCAAACTGTAAACGGCGCGTTCGTAATTGGGCACCGTTGGCATGGCGGCGTAGCGCTGGGTCGTCGGGAACAAAGGCACGACGGGATCGCCCCGCTTGATCAACTGTTTGGCGATCAGCCGCACCAGGACTTGGTACTCGCTGCGGTTTTTGACCGGCCAGACGGCGGTATAGGCGGGGTTCACAAACTTGGCAAAATACTGGCAGGCCAGTTCGGCTTCCCGGGGGCACACGTCGGGATGGAGCATCTTGGCCAACACCACGTAGCGGTGCCGAATTTGGGTGCTGTCAGCCGTGAGGGGCACCCCCAGCGCCGCAAAATAGTCGTTGGTGGTGTACTGCCCCAACCCCTTGCCGATCCGAAACTTCTCCGGCGATCGCCCCATGGTTCTTCTCAGGTGCTTGTCAGGTGGTGTCGCGCGCTGGCTCTGCCTGCTGCTGCTCTTTCCTTAACCTAACCCAAACTTTCGCGGTTTGGACACCCCCTGTTTACAAATCCCTACGATCCATAAACACCGCCCATAAATTAAGGACTTCCAAAACCCTTATTCAAGCACTTTGCAGGCAGGCGATCGCCCGCTGCCAGATCACGGTTACGGTGGTTGGATCTTCCAGACAAAGGCATTGCGGGTCGATCCAGCGGATGGAACCCGTCAGTACGTCGCCGGTTTTGAGGGTGAGGCGCACCGGCTGGGGATTGCGCATGAGACGGTGGAGGGCACGGACGCTGGGCAAGGTAACGTCCAGTTCGGGGTTGGTCGCTACCACCGCCACCGGCGCCGCCGCTTTGGGCTGTTCCTGTTTGTACTTTTTTTCCAGCTCAATCAGGTAAAGGTAGACCGCATCCACGCCTTTTTCGTAGAGTTTGGTGGCTTCGCCTTTGGTAATCATGGTGGGGGTAGCCGCAAAATTTACCGGTCAAAATTTGTAGCTGCAAACAACTTGGTTGGGACGGGGTGCAGCCCCCTTTTCTTTCGATGTCCGAAACTTACCCGAATATCGCTATATAGTCATTTTAATTAAAACTGACACGGTTTTTTCTCGCCCAACGAAAGTCTAATAGAACCAATACGGGGGCTTCGCCCCTGCGACCCGAGTTGTTTTGTCTCGTCGCTATGCAAAACAGCTATACCAATCAAAATTTACGGGTCAAAACTTACCGATCGAACTGCACAAAGGCCAGGGCATGGTGCCAAACGATGATGCCGTTGGGGGAACCGTCGTCAAGGCAAAGGCACTCGGTGTCCAGCCATTTGAGGGTGCCGCGGAGGGTGTCGCCGGTCGCCAATTTGACGGTAACCGCTTCTTTGTTGCGGATGGTTGCGTGCAGGCGGCGAACGCTGGGCAAGGTGATGTCCAGCTCCTTTTGGCTGGCACTGGCGGCAACGGGAGCTTCCGACATACAACAGACCGTTCCCTTTGGCAAAATCTTTTCCGACCCAATATACCCCGGATTCGGGGCATGCCTCAACGGGCAATCGGCACAAAATCGTAGCCGGTCTCGGTGGCTTGGCTGGCCGTCACCCGCACCAAAGCAATGTTGGCCCCCAGCGATCGCCCGATTTGGCAAAACGCACGGACCCGGTCACCCCATCGGCTCGAAAATTGGCGCTGGCAAAGGACTGTTGAACCCCAGCCCGGGATGGACTCCGGCGCAAGGCCGCGGCGATCGCCACCACCGCATCGTGGGCATTGGCCGAACGCCAAGTCACGTTGCCGTTCCACAAATTCTCGGCGGTACGCATGAACGGGCTGTTGGCGGCAGTTCGGGGATGCCAAGGCACGCCGATCACCATGCCTTCCACATCTTTGCCTTGGGTGTTGAGGCGCAGGGTGCCCATGGTGGAGGAACCCAACACCGCCAATTGCTGCCCCTTGGCGGCGGCCCCGGTCAAAACCGCCAAGGGAATGGTTTGCACGCTGGGGGCCAGCAAGACGGCTTGGGCGCCCTGTTGTTTGGCTTGGGCCGCGATGGCGCTGTGGGAAAACCCCTGCACGCTCAAATCGCAGCGCACCGGCACCACCGTGCCTTTGGCCGCGGTCAGGGCTTTTTCAAATTCTTGGCGAAAGGACTCGGCGGAAGTGTCGTTGTACGCCGAGCAGACCACCACCCGCCCCCGTTTGGTCTGTACCGCGTGGCTGGCCAAAGCCCGGCCCTGATCGCCGATGGGCGGCAACGTCCGGAAAATAAAACTGCCGGCATCGGACAATTTCAGGGAATCGCTGGTCGGGGAAACCATCACGAGCTTGCCCCCCTGGTACACCGGCGCCCCAGCCAACGAAGCGGTGCTGCTGTTGTGCCCCACCACCGCCAAAACGCTGCCGTCGCGCACCAAGGCCCCGGCAATTTCTTCCACGATTTTGGGGGCATTGTCGTCGTTGGCGATCGTCACCCGCAGCGGCACGCCGTTGATGCCGCCCCCCTGGTTGATCGTTTGCTGCGCTTGGGATACCCCCCGCAAAATTTCTTGGGCGATGGTGAGGTTGGTGCCAATGGGTACGCTCACCGCCAGTCCGTGCGATCGCCCGGTGCCAATGCGGGCGTTGTTCAAGTAAATGCGGGCTTCGGGGTCGTCGGGGCTACGTTGCAACGAGGCGGTGAGGCGGGCGACGGCTTGGGCAAATTCCCGCGCCCCGATCGCGGCGGTGGCTTGCCGTTTGTCGTTGTTGGCTTCTCCGGCAATCAACAACCGTTCCCCCCGGCTGATCCGGGACTCGATGCCCCCTTGCGCCGCCGCCGGCAGGGCCCCGGCCCAGCCCAAAATCGCCAACATCCAAACCCAACGCCGCCCCATGCTCTTGCCCCGCTTGAGTTGCCCCTTCATCTTACCAGGGGAAGGTTCGGCGGGGAAAAGGCATCGGCCCACCATCTGCCGCTTCGCTCAGCTCACCCTGAGAACCCACGTCACCCAAAAACCAAACATCAAGATCGGAGTTGGATTTGGGTGGAATCGCCGTCGTCGTCGGTGACCATGATTTGAATTTGGGTGGCATCGTCTTCGGGGGCCGCCTGGGTGGTCTGCGATCGCCGTTGCCGGGCGGCGGCCGCTTTTTGTTGGAGGTTCTTCGAGAGCCAACCGCATCCCGCCAAACAATTGCGCCGGTCTTCTTCGGAAACGTTTTGATTGGTGCGCAAAAAGGCCTGCAACCAACGGCAACTCCGCACCAGCAGGTTTTCCATATCCAAATTCCAGACCACAAAGGAGCGATCGCCGCTGGCGGACAACAACGATTTGCCGTTGGGGCTGAGCTGCAACGATCGCACCGGGCCGTTGTGAACCGTGAAGCTGCGCAACAGGGTGCCGTCCAACCCCCACAACTGCACCACGGCATCGTCCCCCCCCGACACCAGGTTTTTGCCGTCCGGCGTAAAGGCGATCGTCCGCACCTCGGCGCTGTGACCGTTCAGGGTTTTGAGGTGGGTGCCGTCGGTTTTCCAGAGCCGCACGCTTTGATCCATGCCCGCCGTGGCAAACAGTTGGCTATCGGGACTAAAACACACCGCAAATATTTCGGCGCTGTGGGCTTCAAAACTGGTCAGCAATTTGCCGTCCCAACTCCACAAACACGCCACTTTGTCTTTGCCCACCGAAGCCAACAACGTGCCGTCGGGACTGAAGGCAATGTCGTACACTTCGCCGCTGTGGCCGTTGAGGGTCTGCAACCAGGTGCCGTCCGCCCGCCACACCCGCACAGAACCGTCGGCGCTGCAGGAAGCAAATACCTGACCGTCGGAACGGTAAACCACGGCGTACACCTCCCCCCGGTGGCTGGTCAGGGTCTGAAAGACGCTGCCATCGGCTACCCGCCACATGAAAATGGCCGTATCTCCCCCCGCGGACAACAAGGTCTGGCCATCAGGACTGAAACACAACCGGTGAATGCGATCGGTGTGCCCCTGCAACGTCGCCACCATTTGCCCGGCGGCATTCCAAAAGTGAATCCGCTTGTCTTTGCTGCCGGTGGCAATGGCATCCCCCGCCGGACTCAAGGCCGCACAGGTGAGTTCTTCTTCGTGCCCCATAAATTTGCGGAGGGGGTTGCCCACGACGTTCCACAATTTGGCGGTGGCATCCCGGCTGCCGGAAACCACGTTTTGCCCATCGGGGCTGAAGCTGACGCTGAGGGCCCCATCGCCATGGCCCACCATGGTCTGCAACAGGTTGCCCCCCGTATCCCAAATTTTGATCGTCCGATCCAAGCTGGCCGAGGCGATCAAATTGCCATCGGGACTGAAACACACTTCCCATACCCGGTTTTGGTGCCCCATCATCGATCGCACCGGCACCCCTTCGGTGGTCCACAACCGGATCGAGCGATCGCGCCCGCAGGAGACCAACGATTGCCCTTTGGATCGAACGCCACGCTCTCGACAAAACTGTCGTGGCCCTTGAGGGTACGCATGACCGTTCCGTTGATGTTCCACAACACCAAGGTGCGATCGGCGCTGCCCGACACCAACAGTTTGCCGCTGGGGTGAAAGGCCACGCATTGCACCCACCGCTCGTGACCCCGCAGAACTTTGACGTTGGCCCCGTTCAACTTCCAGAGCCGTACGGTCATGTCTTCGCTCGCCGAAGCCAACATTTCACCGTTGGGCGCAAAACAAACGTCCAAAACGGGCCCCTCGTGCCCCTTGACAATCTGCACCGGCCGCTCGGCAAACATGCCGGCCGCATCGTCCCATCGCCACAATTTGATGGTGTTGTCGCGGCTGCAGGAAGCCAACAATTTGCCGTTGGGGGAAAACGACAAGCTGGTAACCCAATTGGTGTGGCCGTGCAAGGTCTGCAACAACGTGCCTTGAATCGACCAGATTTTGATCGTGCGATCGCTGCTGACGGTGGCAATCCATTGCCCGTCGGGGCTAAACCGCACTCGGTTGACCCAAAACCCGTGGCCTTCCAGCCGGTTGTATTCGTGAATGCCGTAGACCACCTGTTCCAGGGCGCTCACGGCCCGCAGGTAGGTGTTGGGTTTGAGCAGGGTAATGCCGCGATCGAACTGTACCGCCAGGCGCTTGAGTTGGGTGCCGGCCACGGTCGCCGCAATCAGCGCTTCGAGGTGATTGTTGGAGTTGTACAGGGCTTCGGCGGAAATGGTGAGGGCCACAATCCGTTCGTTGAGTTCCCCGATTTCGGCCTGCAAACGGTGGTAACGCTCGGCTTCGAGGCTGCGTTGCAGTTCTTGGTTGAGTTTTTCCAAACGCTCGGCGGCGGCGGCGCGTTGCTGGGCTTCTTCCAACAGTTTGGCTTGCAAACGCTCTTTCTCATCAATGCGCTGGCTGGCTTCCAAAAATTCTTTGTGCATGCGCCCCACTTCCCGGGTGCTTTGCCAGGCCAGGGCGGCTTTGAGCCGTTTCCCCCGCAACAGGGCCGATGTGTCCTGTTCTTCGGAACGCGACCAAGCCTGCAGGGCTTCTTGGTAGGGGCAGTCTACCGCCTGGCTGACCGGTACCTTCACGTTCAGTTTGAACACGGCCAGGGATACATCGTCTTCGGGCATGTCGCGCCCGGTAAAGGTGTCGCTCGCTTTTTCAGTTCGCGGCAAATCTCGGCGGCGGGGAGCCGGCTTAACCGCTGGAGGGTTTTTTCGAGGGGAGAGGTGCCGTCGGCTTCTTTGTCGCCAAAGTCTTGGCCGTCGGGACTGCGGGCTTCCAGCAGACCATCGCTGCAAAACAAGATCACGTCGCCCACTTCCAGCGATCGCTTGAGGGTCCGAAAGGGGGCCCCCGGAAATCGCCCCAAGGCCATGCTGGGGTTGACGATTTCTTCGCAGGTGCCCGTTGCCGCCCGAAACAAAAATGGCCCCGGCATCCCCGCATTGCCGATGCTGAGTTCGTAGGTTTCCAAGTCGAGCACCCCGTAGCACAGGGCGACGGCGTCTTCGGCGTGGCTATCGCATAACAGTTGGTTGAGGGTGTTCAACACCACGACGGGGTTTTGCAGCCGACCGTTTTGGGCGTAGGCATCCAATTGCCCCTTGAACAACGCCGCATGAATGGCGCCGGCCACCGACTTGCCCGAAGAATCGGCGATCGCCACGGCCAGCAACCCCGGCTGTTGCAAAAACTGGTAATAATCTCCCCCCAAATCCACGGCCGTCCAGAGGTCGGCGGCGATGTCCAAGCCCGGATGCACCGGCAGTTCTTGCGGCAACAGGCTGCGCTGGAGCAATCGCCCCGTGTTGAAGTCGCTGGAGGTGTAAGCAGCCACCATAGTGGGGTAAATGCCTGGGTTCTCCTATCTTACCGCCCCCGGGCCATCCGCCCATCGGCCATCCGTCCGCTATCCCCGCACAAACCGTTGATCGATCGCTTGTTTCAGGTACCCCCACGCCCGATGCCAGTGGTATTGGTCGCCCCAGAGGGCCAGGGCTTTGCCGTCGGCCGTCCCCAAAAGGGACAGGTAGCGGGAGCGGGCCCGGTAGGGTTGCAGGGGTTGCCCCCATCGCCGCAGGTTGGTGGCCAAGATGTTTCCTTGCTGCACGGCCACCACGCCGGATTTGGGTTGGGGGCAGGATACCAAGGTTGCCCCGTCGCCGGCGGCGAAAAGGTGGGGGATGGCTCACCGATTGCAGGGTGTCCCGCACCCATACGCATCCCCGTTCGTCTACGGCAACGCCGCTGGCACCGACCCAAGGGGCGCCCTGCCCCGGTACCGCCCACAATACCCGATCGACTTCCCAATCCCGGTGGGCCCCAACGACCCGGCGGCGATCGCCCACGATGGCGACATCCTGCACGGGGGTGTGTTCGTGGACGACGATGCCCCGACTTTCGGCCAAAGACCGGAGCAGGGGACGGGCGGGATGTCCCCCCAACAATTCTCCCCGTTGCCAGACATGGATGGCGAGGCCCGGAAACCGTTTGACCAAAGCCAAGGCGAGCTCGATGCCGGCGGCACCGCCCCCACCACCCC
>JAAUUG010000147.1 GCA_012031195.1 Oscillatoriales cyanobacterium SM2_1_8 | reverse complement strand
CCGCGGTCAGGTGGCTACCGGTGACGCTAACGGTGGGGGCCGTAACCGTAGGGGCCGGGGGGGCCGTAAAAGCCTGTCGGGAGGCACCGGGGCGATCGCTCAGGCCGGGGGGACGGCACAAACCCGGTGGGCAAGGGTTCCTGGGCCAAAGGCACCGTCACCGTGGGGTCGCTGGGTTCGGACAGGCTCTGGGGCAAATTGCCTTCGCTGGGGGGCGGCGCACTCGGTTGCAAAAAGCGGCCCAGTCCGGCCGGATCGAGCAGAAACCACCCGAGGGTAAAGCTGGCCGCCGCCAGCAAACCAAAGGATGCGATGCCGGCCGGGGTCCACAATCCGGCGAGGGGGTTTTCCTCGACCAAAGGCACGGATTCGGCCTCGGGGTGAGCCTCTTCGGCCATCGGCTCGCCCGCGATGGGGTTGTCCAGGGGTACCGTCGGCTCGGCGGGGGCTACCGTGGGGGTCGCCAACCGCATCGGCAAATCCACCGTGGGTTCCGGTCGGGGCGCCGATCGCGTCGGGGGCCGGTACCCAGTCTCGCTCAGCCGGCCCCGGGCCCGCCACGTGCTGTAGCGCTCCAATTCTTCGTCCAAGCCGATGTCCAGACCGGCCAACGCCGATTGCAGGGCCGCCGAAGCGGCGATCGCCGGAAAACCTTCGCTGGTAGCGGTGTGCGCCATGGTCTTGCCTCGTGTTTGCCTGGGGGTGTTTGCTGCGTCCTCTATATTGTGCGGCGATGGCGGGTCGGGCCCCACCGCTTTCCGCAAGCCTCCGGGTTGGTTTAGGCAGGGGTGGGAACGCCAACGGTGCGATCGGTCAGGTAAATTTCGCGCACATCCGTCGGCAGCGCGTCTTCGAGGGCCCGATAAGCTTCCATCAACAACTCGCCGACGGTACCGGCATCCGCCCGCTCCCCTTCGGCCTGGAGGTACGCGGCAATGCGGGCAGCGCTCCAATGAAACGTCCGCGACAACAGCAGCACCAACCGCAGGTTGCCGGGGAGGCTCCCCAAGGCTTGGTTGAGGTAGCACCACAATACCGGCGAGGTCTCGGCCAGAGAATAGTTGATGTCTTCCACCGAGGGCAAATCCGCCCGGTTGATGGTCATGGCAGTAACGTTGATCAGCCAACTTTGGAGCGAAAGTTGGGGCACCGTCGCCCGCAAATCCAGCGATCGCATTTCGTGAAAAATGTATTCCCACGTCCGCACAAACAGGTAATCGGCTTGGACGGGGGAGCGGGTGGCCGTGGTCACCAGGGTGTAAATGACTTGGGCGTATCGACAAAAAATGGCGGCAAAGTATTGGCCTTCGTCGGGATGACGCTGAAACAACAACAGCAAATCCCGGTCGTTTTTTTGAAACAACGCTTGCACTTTGGGATGGCCAATTTCCGGCAGCGGCGGCAGTTGCACGATTTTTAACCCAACCTTACAGGGCCAAATCTGGCGAATTTGGTGCCATCCTATCAGACAAATTCTAAAATGCAAGGACGTCAAGGGCCCAAACTGGCGCCATTCTGCCCGACCCCGCTGGGTTGGGGCGATAATGCTGAGGCAGGAAAGCGCTAGAGCAAGTTGGGGCGACAAGTCAACGTGAAAAAGGTGTGGCTGGTGGGGGCGATCGCCCTGCTGTTGGCGGTGGGGGCGATCGGGTCGGCCCGCTTGGCGCCGCCGCCGCCCATTGCCGTTGGGATTCTCCATTCCTTGACGGGCACCCTTGCCCTCAGCGAGCGGCCGGTGGTTGACGCAACGTTGCTGGCGATCGAGGAAATCAATGCGGCGGGGGGGGTGTTGGGGCGATCGCTGGTGCCGGTGATAAGGGACGGGGCTTCGGATGACCGGCAGTTTGCGGCCAAGGCTACCGAGTTGCTTACCGGCCAACAGGTGCCGGTGATCTTCGGTTGCTGGACTTCGGCCAGCCGCAAACGGGTGAAGCCAATCGTGGAGCAAGCCCAGGGATTGCTCTTCTATCCGGTGCAATACGAAGGTCTGGAGCGATCGCCCAACATCGTCTACATGGGGGCCGCCCCCAACCAACAAATTGTGCCGGCGGTGCGGTGGGCACTGACCCATTTGGGATCGCGGCTGTTTCTGGTGGGTTCCGATTACGTGTTTCCGCGAACCGCCAATGCCATCATCCAAGCCCCAGGTGGCGGCTTTGGGGGGGCGGAAAATTTGTCGGCGAAAACCTATTTGCCCCTGGGCAGCTTGCAGGTGGCGGCAGTGGTGCAACGCATTGGCCAGCTCCAACCCGATGTCGTGATCAACACCATCAACGGCGATACCAACGTGGCGTTTTTCCGGGAACTTCGGCAACGGGGGATCGCCTCCCAGCAGGTGCCGACCCTTTCGTTTAGCCTGGGGGAAGTGGAATTGCCAACGGTGGGCATCCCCCAAACCGTCGGGGACTACGCGGCGTGGAATTATTTCCAAAGCCTGAATCGCCCGGTGAACCTTGCCTTTGTCAAACGGTTCCGCCAACGCTATGGGGGCGATCGGGTGGTGAGCGACCCGATGGAAGCGGCTTATTTGGGGGTGAAGCTGTGGGCCCAGGCGGCCACGAGGGCGGGGACGGTGGAGCCGGCGCGGGTGCGGGAAGCGTTGGCAGGGGAGAGCATTCAAGGGCCGCAGGGGCCGGTCTACATCGACCCGGAAAACAACCACGCCTGGAAAACGGTTCGCATTGGTCAAATTCGACCCGACGGTCAATTTAACATTGTTTGGGATGCCGGTCGGCCCACGCGACCCCTGCCCTACCCCATCTTCAAGAGTGAAAAAGAGTGGGATGATTTCTTGAATCGGTTGCATCAATCGTGGGGCGGCAATTGGGCAAATTTGGATTCCTAGGGCTACGAATCCGGTGGTCATCGGTGCGGGTACGCCTGACCCTAAGCCTGTTGGCGATCGCTTTGGTTCCCCTGTTGATTTTGGGGATCGTCGGCGATCGCGAAGTGACCCGGCGTCTGCAAACCGAAACACAGACCCGCTTGGTGGAGGTCGCCACCAGCCGCGTGCGCGAACTGGAAACCTACTTTCGCACCCTCCAAACGGCGGTGGGGGCGATCGCCCAATCCCCCACGGTCGCAGCCTTGTTGACGGCGCCGCCCGATGCCACAACGGCCCGCCGCCGGTTTCAGGGGTTGTTGTCGGTGTACACCGAGAGCGTTCCCTACCAAGATGCGTTGCTGTTGGCGCCGACGGGGGCGGTGCAGTTGGCGTTGCGACCCAATCCCTACCCAAATGCCGCGGCCAATCCCCAATTGCAAGAGGCCTTTGCCCAGGCTACCACCCTGCTCGAAGCCACCATTTCCGATTGGGGCCGCGATCCCCAAACCGCCGAAGTTTCGTTGTTTGTGTCGGCACCGGTATTGGGGGAAAAGGGGGTGTTGGGGGCGGTGGTGCTGCGCGTGAGCAACCGTACGCTCCAACGCTTGGTCAATCAGTATGGGGGGCTGGGCCGTACGGGCGAAACCCTGGTGCTAGCCGACCTCGCAGGCAAGCCGACCTTCTTGGCTGCCACCCGCCACGACCCCGATGCAGCCTTTCGGACGACGATCGATGCCCAAACCCCGCCGGCGGTGGCCCGTCCCATCACCGAGGCGATCGCCGGCACATCTGGGGTGGGTCTGGTACCCGACTATCGTGGGGTGATGACGTTGGCGGCTTGGCGCTATTTGCCTTCGTTGAACGGGGCGGCAGTGGTCAAAATCGATGCGGCGGAGTTGTGGGCACCGATTGACCAGTTGCGTCGCCTGGGCCTTGGCTTTTTGGGGCTGACGGCGATCGCCGTAGGGTTGGTAGCCACGGCCCTGGCCAAGGCCCTCACCAACCCACCATCGAACTGACGGCGGCGGCGTTGGCCCTGGCGGCGGGCAATTATAACCCCTGGTTGCCGACCGATCGCCGCGACGAGATTGGGGACTTGGCCAAGGCGTTTAACGAGATGGTGGTGCAAATCCAAGAAGCGATGGCCCAACTCGAAGCCCGGGTGGCGGCGCGCACCCGCGATTTGCAGATAGCCCGGGATGAAATTTCGGCCTTGAACGTGGCTCTCCAACAGGAAAACCTCCGACTGGCGGCAGAAGTGGAGGTGGGACGTCGGTTGCAAAAATTGCTGGTGCCCAAATCGGAGGAGTTGGCGGCGATCGCCGATTTGGAAGTGGCGGGGGTGGTAGAAGTGGCGGACGAAGTCGGGGGCGACTACTTCGACGTGTTGCGCTATGGCGATCGGGTGGTGGTCAGCATCGGCGACGTTACCGGCCACGGCTTTGAAAGCGGGGCGATTTCGATCATGGTGCAATCGGTGTTGCGGGCGCTGTTGACCCTCAATTTGCCGCAAACGGAGGTGCTTTCGGTGTTGAACTACGCCCTTTACGAAAACCTCCGCCGCATGGATTGCGACAAAAGCCTAACGCTGCTGTTGCTGGAGTACGAAAATGGGTACATTCATTTGGTGGGGCAACACGAAGAAGCGGTGCTGATCCGAGGGGATGGCACGGTGCAACGGATCGACACGATGGATTTGGGGTTTCCTTTGGGGCTGGAATCGGATTTGCGCGGCTACTTGCCGGTTCCCCTCCAACAGTTTTTGAACCCCGGCGATATGTTGATGCTTTATACCGATGGCATTCCCGAAGCCACCAACGAAACCGGTGAGTTTTACGGTTTGGAACGCCTGTGCCAAAGGGTGCAAACCCATCGCCATTTGACTTCCGATGCCATTGTGCAGTCTGTGTTGGCCGACGTGCGATCGCACATTGGTTTGGGGCGCGTCCACGATGACATCACGCTGATTGTGATGAAACGCCGGCCATCCCCCTAAAACTGGGCATCCCACAATCGCACATAGTTATGGATGAACGATAAAATACAGCTATACTCGGGTGAGTTCAGACATCGAAAAAAAAGGGGGTTGGGGGGCTACGCCGTTCGGCTGAGCGCTCACGCCGAGGCCCCCAGCCAAGGATTTCACCCCTGCACCACGTCCCAGTCCATTTGTTTACAGCTATAACGTGAGTTTGGCAATAGAAAACTTGCCAATTCTTGAGATTTAGGCGGCTATCTGCCCGTACATGATGGAGGGAAACTCCACGCGATCGCGGGCGTGTTCCAGGGTGATCCCGCAGAGTTGCCCATCCTCATCCAAATCCAACAACGTGTTCTCGTCCCAGTCCACCGTCTCGAATGGCACCTTCCCGGAAAAGGCAAGGTACAACGTGTCGGTATCTTCAAAGTATTGGATTTTCATAGTATAGTTATTTTAATTAAAACTGACACGGTTTTGCCTGCCCAACGAAAGTCTAATAGAACCAATACGGGGGCTTCGCCCCTGCGAACCGAGTTGTTTTGTCTCGTCGTATGCAAAACAGCTATACAGGCGCATTCTTAATTAAAATGACTATATTCTTCGCGGAACCTTCGATCCCAGAAGGCATTGTGCACGGTTTCGTTATCTTCCAACAATATAACCCTTAAATACCTCACTCTTTCCGTATCATCTATTATCCTTCCCCACAAACAAATCCTTCCATTGTCTTGAATCTTTTGTCTCATCGTTACGCAAAACGACTATATCGGATTTCCCTAGGGTTCTCTGCCTGTCGAGGGGAACGCGCTGCTCAGTCGTCCTCTTCGTCGTCTCGCACCGGAAAAGACTGGGCGGCGGCCTGCAGCAGGGCTTGCACTTCGGCGGGGGTTAGCTCCGCCATGGTCTTGCCGGCGAGGTGGGGCAACAACATCGCCACTACCTGGCGATCGCCAAACATTTGCTGGGCTCCCATCTGGGCGCCAAACCACCGCAAATCGTCGTCAAATTCGGGCAAGTCAGGCATGGGGGTTCTCTCTCTTCAAACGCCGTTGGTGGGACGGATCAGCACAACGGGGGTTTGTTCGGCGGCATTGCCGGCCGGGTTGTCCAGCAGGGCTTCGTTGAGCAATTCGAGGGTGACCCCCGGCGTTTTGGCCAAGACAAACACCCGCTTTAGATCGTTCACATCCACGATCGCCGCCTGCAGTCCGGTTTCCGCCAAGATGCGATCGCACACCGCTTGGGGGTTTTCCGGGCCGTAGACAATGAATTGGTCGTAGGGCGGGATGGTGCCCGTCACGTCGTCAATGAGCCGGGCCTGTTCGCCCGCCAATCGGTAAAACACCCCTGGAATTCGGAACAACCCCTTGGCGATCGCCCCCACCGCAAACGCCAAGGCGACCCGCCAGGCCCCCACCTCGTCGATCAGGGCTTGGAGACCGCAGGCCGTCGCCAGGCTGGAGGTGCGAATAAAGTAATAGCAGAGGCGGCGGGCCAGCCAGCCGGGGTAAATGTCACTGGGGTGCCGCCACCGTCCTTGCATAATGGCCAAGGGGCTTTCGCCGATCGTCACCACATCCCCGGTTTGGGCATGGGGCATCACATAATGGCGCAACACCTCCACCACATCGTCCAGGGGAGACAACAAATGGGTGCGGATGGGCAACACATCGGCGGTGGGGGTCGGCAGCCACCGTTCCGGACCGTTGGGATCGGGAAACCGCAGGGGCACCACGCAATGCCGCACCCGGGGAATCCGTCCTTCGGGGCCATAGGTCAGGTAGTGCACCCGTACCCACAAGGCTTCCAGAATGCTGAGATCGGGGCCCGTCAATTCCACCTCGATTTCGAGCTGGGTTGCGTGTTTCCCCTTCACGATGTAGGCTTCCCAATAGTTATCGTCCCGGGGCTTTTGACCGGGATGCAGGGCCCGCAGCCCAATCCGCTGTTGCAGGGTGGCGGTAGAGCCTTCCGCCAGCAGGGTTACCTCCGGCTTCACTTCGGGAATAAAAACATCCCAACCTTCGGTGAAATTGGTGGCGACAAAGGAACCCAACAACACATAGCGCTGTTTTTCAAAAATCAGGCGTTCCCATTTGCCCTCGTCCAGTTCCAGGTCGTTGCCTTCCCGCTGCCGGTACTGATACTCAATCAATCCCCAGCCCGCGGCGATCGCCCCCAACCCCAGCGCCAACAGCCATTCCATCAGCGGCTCTCCGGCAAAATGGCCCGTTTCAACCGTTGGCATAGGCTGGTCATTTCCGCCAGCCCTCCCTCCGCCAACCGCGCCACCAAAGCGCTGCCCACGATCGCCCCGTCGGCCCCCCAGTCCACCACCTGCCGGGCGTGTTCCGGCTGGGAAATGCCAAAGCCTACGGCAATGGGCTTATCGGTGAGGCTCCGCAACAATTCCAACCGCTGCTGGAGGTTTTGGGCCAGGCGATCGCGGGTGCCGGTGACCCCCGTGGTGCTCACCAAATACACAAACCCCGGGACTGGGCCGCAATGGCCGCCAACCGTTCCGGCGGACTGGTGGGGCCGCCAACAAAATCACTTCGATGCCGTGGCGATCGGCACTTTCCAACAAAGGCGTGGCTTCTCGAGGGGCACATCCGGCACCACCAAGCCCTTGACCC
>JAAUUG010000146.1 GCA_012031195.1 Oscillatoriales cyanobacterium SM2_1_8 | reverse complement strand
GGCGCCGACCAAAATGCCCAAGGCGATCCGGGTGCCGGGGTCGGTCGCTTGCCGGCGTTGGCGCACCATGGTTTCGATGCATTGCAACAGGCGATCGCGGGCCCGCAATGCCCGCCCAAACGCTGTCCACGGCAGGTTGAAGGGAACGGCAAACAGACCGCCGCTCCAAGTCTCGAAGAGATGCCCCAGTTCGGTGGTGGCCGCGGCATCGGTACCCACCAACAACGCGCCGGCCACATCAAAGGTATACTGCCTCAGTTCGGGATACCAGGCAAACTCCCGCTGTTGGCACCAGCGCTGGCTGTACTGCTCGGCGATCGCCAACATGGTGGGCAAATATCCGGCCAAGGCCCGGGGCTGAAACGCCTGCGCCAACAATTTGCGGCGCTGAATGTGGGTGCTGCCGGTTTGCAACGCCAAGGAATTGACCCCCAACAGGGCGCGGGTGCTGGAGGGCCACCCCACCACAAACAGCTTGTTTTCGTTGCTCAAGACAAACTGATTGGCTTCGGCCCCAAACAGGAACACCGTCGGCTTGCCGATCAGTTGGGTTTTGAACACGTTGCCGTACCGGGCTTGGCGATCGCGCACAAAATTGGGATCGCGCAAAAACGCCAGGGTTTCGCCAATCACAGGCAAGCCAAAGGAACCGGGCGGTAGTTTCATGAATCGCAACATCGAGGGCTACCCCATGGTACGCGAGGGCTCTCCCCGCCGTGGGTTGGATGACCCAAAACCGTTCCCCGTTTTGGGTTTCCCCTCCCCCTGCTTCGGCAGGCTCCGCAACTGGGGAGAGGGAGCCAAAACACCCCTGCTTCCCCCAATGCGCCTCCTCCCATTGACCGCAAATCCAGTTTTTGGGTTAGTCCAATTCAATAGTCCAAGTTTTTGGAAGCGCCACGAAAACCCTTTACCTCTAAGGATTTTGACAGGGGAGTAGTTGTGCCCCCCGCAACTAGGCAAAAACAGGGTTCGGGGAAAGCGTTGCGCCTACTGTTGGGCCAAGAGGAGGGCCGCCACCAGTTCTTCGAGGCGAAAGGGTTTGCTCAGGTAGCCATCCATCCCCGCCTGCAGGCAGCGCTCGCGATCGCCCACCATGGCTTCGGCAGTCACGGCAATCACTTTCGGGCGATCGCCCCAGGTTTGGCGAATTTGGCGGGTGGCCGTCAGTCCGTCCATGTCGGGCATTTGCACATCCATCAACACCACATCGTAGGTTTGGTCGGTCAGGCAGGTCAGCACCTCTTGGCCGGTGGTCACAAAATCGCTGTTGCACCCCAGCTTGCGCAGGATGTGGGCCATCACCCGCTGGTTCACCGGATTGTCTTCCGCCACCAAAATGCGCAGGGCTTCGCTCGAAAATTGGGTGGGGACGGTTCCGGGGACGGCGGCGGCGACGGGCCGGTTTTCCAGGGCCACCATCCCCACTTGCACCGTAAACCAAAAGGTCGAGCCCACAGTAGCGGCGGGCATCCCAAAATCCATGGGGGGATTGCCCCCCACCGCCCCTTGGCTCGCGGCCCAGATCCGTCCGCCCATCAGTTGGCAGAGGCGATCGCAAATCGCCAACCCCAGACCGGTGCCCCCATACTTGGCGGAAATGGCAGCATCCGCTTGGGTAAAGGGCTGAAACAACTTCTCTATGCGGTTGGGGGGAATGCCGATGCCCGTATCCGTTACCGCAAACCGCAATTCCACTTGGTTGGGTTCCGGCAGGGCCGTCCACTGCACGGCAATGTGTACCGAACCCTCGGTGGTAAACTTCACCGCGTTCCCCAGCACGTTGGTCAGGACTTGCCGCAACCGCTTGCCATCGCCGTGGACGAGGGCCGGCAGACCGGGAGCCAAGTCGATATCGAGCACCAAGCCCCGCCCTTTGGCAGCAGCGTAGCGAAAGGAAGCCACCACCCCTTCCACGCAATCGCGCAAACTAAAGTCGATCGCCAGCAACTCCAGCTTGCCCGCCGAAATTTTGGAGAGATCCAAAATGTCTTCGATCAACGACAGCAGGGCATTGCCGCTGTTGCGCACAATTTCGGCCCACTCCCGTTGTTCTTCCTCCAGTTCCGACTCCACCAGCAATCCGGTCATCCCCACAATCGCGTTCATGGGGGTGCGAATTTCGTGGCTCATCACCGCCAAAAACTCACTCTTGGCCCGATCGGCGGCTTCGGCTTTTTGCCGGGCGGCTTCCAAGTCCCGCATCATTTGCTTGAGTTGGGTGATGTCGCGGCCCACAAACACCAGGCTGCCAATGTAGGGCAAAAAACGGCTTTGGGGAAAATCGGCGGGGTTCAGGTGGGCGCAGGAAAAGGCGATGCAGAGTTCTTCCCCATCGGGGCGCTCGTATTGGGTTTCGAGGTTGGCCATCCGGGCGCCGGTGGGACTGTGTTGCAACGCCGCCACCCGCGCCAGCAGGTTTTGCCGGGGCAACAACGCATCCAAATTTTGGCCGGTCAATTCGGACTCGGGCCGACCCAGCAAAGCGATCGCCGCTTGGTTCACAATTTCGACGCGGCCGCTGGCGCTGGTGACGATCAACGCATCGGCCATGGAGTCCACCACACAATCGGTGTAGGCCTTGGCCGCCGACAACGCCGACAGCAACAATTGGGCTTCGTTGGCAGCTTGCACCAACTCTTGCCGCATCTGCATTTTTTCGGTGGTGTCTTGGAAATAGGCCAACAAACCGCGATCGCCGCTTTCTAGTTCAATGGACACAATGTGCAAATCGAAGTAAATTTGCCGTTTTTCCCGCAGCAACCCCTCCAATTCAAACCCCGAGGCTTCTTCTGTGGACGATGCTGGTAAGGGTGGCTTCCAGACCAATCAACTCCGGAAAAGCCTGCCGGACATCGGCCCCCAGGGCGATCACCTCCGGGTGTTCGGCAAATCGGGCCACCTGCGCCGAATTTTCGACAATGGCCAACGAAGGCAACAGCACCAAATACTCGGAGTGGGGCTGGCGAAACAATTTCCGAAACAAGTCCATCTGAGCCATGGCTTCCCTCCTCACATCGTTAAAATTCTTGGGGTGGGGGCGCCAGCCCGGCCAGCCAAGCGAACGCCGTTTCGACGTTGAGGCCGGTTTTGGCGGAGGTGGGCAACACCGTCAAAATGGGATGGTGCAAATCTTGAAGCAGTTGGGCCATTTGCCGCTGCACCGCTTCCTTGGGCAGCAAGTCCACTTTGTTGAAGGCGATCGCCGCCGTCCCCTTGGGGTTGATTTGCAAAAACTGCGGCAAACATTCCAACACAAACGCAATGGAATCGGGGCGGGTGGCATCGGCCGCAATCAGGGCCGCCGCCGCCCCCTGCATGTAAGCCGGAGCAATCCCCCGAAACTTGGTGTTGCCTTCCACATCCCACACAATCAATTGCACGTGGTGGGCATCGCGATGGACTTCCTTGCGGGAAATTTTGACCCCAACCGTCGAAAGGTAGCGATCGTCGAAGCGTCCTTCTACATAACGGCGCACCAGACTGGTTTTGCCGACGCCAAAGTCCCCCAACAAACACACTTTTTTCGCGATCGCGGTCATTGTTCCTCCGGAGCCACAAACAGCTCAAATTCTACCTTGCGCTCTTGCCAGCGCGCCGGCCCCTCGCTTTGGGCACCCCCCCCACCTGCAAACGGGACGCGCCAATCCCTTGGGCGATCAGGGCATCGCGGACCACGGTGGCCCGAGCCAAGGCCAAATCGCGGTTCAACTGGGCATCGCCGGTGCCGTCGCTGTAGCCAATCAAGCGGAGGTGTTGCTCCGGAAATTTTTGCAGCAAGTCCCGCACCGCCCGAATTTTATCCAGGCTGTCCCCCACCAACCCTCGGCTCCCCGCCGGGAAAAAGACCACCATCTCCAACCGGCGACTGCCGGCGATCGCCCGATTGGTGACGTATTGCACGCCGGGATGCGGGCAAAGGCTTCGGTGGCCTCCAACAAATCTTGCCGGGTGGGGGCGGTACCGCTCAACACCACCCGTCCCCCCTGCCAGGTAGCTTTGAGGTCGAACCTCCGGAGTTGGGCCAGGGTCGTGGTCAAACGCTTCACCTCGGCGGCGGTTTGTTCGGGGGGGATGGGGGCCGGCACCACCTGCAATTCGCTCACCACATCCATTTGCGGTACCGCCAACGTCACGGCGGCGATCGCCTGTTGTTGCAAAGATCCCGTGGGCAACCGTCCTTGCAGCACCAACCGACCTTGCCGAATTTGGGGCTCCAACCGGTAGAGGGCCAAAGCGGGGCGATCGGCCAAGGCGTGCCGGGCTTGGGCCAACCAAATTTGATGTTGGCGATCGCGCCAGCCATACCAACCCCAAAGGCTCAAACCCACCACGGTGCCGCCCACCAGCAAATAGCGCAACGTGTGACCGGAACGCTGGGATTTTGGGGGTTGAAAGTTGCACAATTCCGCCAACCCCTGCAAAATTTCGAGGGGCACATTTTGGCGATCGCCTTCAAAGGCCGCAATCCATTTGCCGTATTTGACCACCCATTTTTCCAACAGCCGCCGCAGGCGAGCCAGAAATTCCGGGGGGGGGTCTCCATCCACCGCCGCCGCCACATAGCAATAGCCCGCCACCTCCAACAAAATCTGAGAGTTGCCATAATCAATCCGATCCAGTTCTTTCATATCGCCGGTGCGGACAATGCAATCGTTGGCAAAACTCCGAATCGCGGTCAACATGCCGGCCACCATGTCAGCTTCGAGGGTATTTTCCCGCTGGGCTTCCCCCATCACCAATCCCGACATCTTGTGAATCAGAAACAGCGCTTGCACCTGAAACGGTGAAGACTCTTTGAAAATCAGTTCCGCTTCGGAAATGCCCTGCATTCGGGCCCGAACCTTGCGCTGAAGCCCCTCAAGGCTAAACGCATTTTCCAATTTTTCGTTGATGGAGCGAATGGCTTCGGCAAAATACTTGGCGATGGTGCTGCCAATCACCGGATACAAAGCATCCACCATCGCATCCCGTTCCAGGGCAATTTGTTGTTGGATCGCCGCCCCAATTTGGGGGGCCAACGCCTCGGCCACCGCATCCCGATCGAGGCGGATTTGTTCCCGAATGGCGCAGGCAATTTCCGGGGCGATCGCCTTGGCCACGGTCTCCGGTGAGTTCTGAATTTCCCAAGAAATCGCATCGGGCACCAACTCCGCCAGCACCGCACTCATCGCCTCTTTGTCCTGCTGTCCCCGTTGCCAAATCAAGCGATCGATGATGGGCACCAAGGCTTCGCAAATTTCCTCCCGGGCGATCGCCACCTTGCGGTTGAGGAGTTCCCCAATCACGGGCAGCAACAGCTCCATGAACTTATCCGGCTCTACCAGGTGTTGGGCAATGTTGTCCACCCACTGCCGCAACTCCTCCAATTCTTCGGGCAAGCTGGCCTGACGGTGGGCCACCGCCGCCAAGGATTGCTGCAACGCCTCCAGGCTGGAAGTATCGGCGGTCGCTTGCTCCAACTCCGCCAACCGTTTTTCGAGGGTGGGATCGCTCACCCGATGCTCCACCGTGGTGATCCGCCGCTCAACGCTTTTCACCACCTGCAACACTTGGCTGAGTTCGGGATGAACCAAAATGCTTTGCAACTGGGCGATCGCCGCGCTCTCATCGGCAGGGGCGATCGGGGGAGCCAAAGGACGGGAACTCGGGGCTTCGCGTGAGCGGGGCACGGGGGCAGCCCTCCGCGGCCCATCGACCACCGTTGGCGCCTCCATGGCCACCTTGGCGCTGTCCCGCAAGACTCTCCCCGGATCGATCTTTGCCAATGGCACAGGATCCCGATCTGGGCTCACCTCATCGCTGCCGGTCTTGCTATTGGTCTGACTTTCAGGCGGAGCCGAGAGGGCGCCCAACTCTTCCAACAGCGCCAAAAAACCGGCCAGCGGATCGGACATGGCTAGCGACCGAAGCGACGGCTAGGGCGAGGTTTTTCCGAACCCAGGCTTTCCGGCGGGATCGCATACTTCTCTTCGGCGGCCTCCACCAATTCCGGCACAAACTCGGTGCCCTTCAAGCGCATCCCCAATTCAAACAAAAGTTCGGCCATGTCGTCCCGGGAAATTTTGACTTCCCGCAACTGAGAAAACAGCCGGTTCAGCTCGTCAAAAAACGAATCTTTGAGTTCTTTGAGTTCTTCGTCCAACTTTCCGCGCAATTGACCCACCTCGTCGCGGGTGGTGGTCCGCAGGGTTTCCACCTCTTCATCCAACTCTTGGAGGCCCGCCGTTACCTTTTTGGTGGTGCGATCCAGTTGCATCCGCATGTCGGCACATTCATCTTGGGCGTTGCTGCCCACCTGTTTTACCTTCTTCTCCAAGGTTTCGGTCGCGGTTTTCAGCTCGCCGGCAAAATATTCTCGCAAATCCTCATCGCGATCGCGCATTTCTTGATGGAGGTCGGCCAACGTGGCTTCCAGCCGTTCAAACCGATCCGTGAATTCCCGGAGGTGAGCCCCAAAATGATGTCGCGAATTTGGTCAATGTTGCCCAAACGCTCCCGGAGGTCATCTTTTGCGATTTCGGCCATTCTTCCTCACCCAAACGCTTCCTGGCAGCATCCTACCATGGGCGATCGCCCCCACGGATTTGCGGGCAGATGTTTGTGCCCAGCGGTCACCGGGGTGGCCTGTCCCGTCGGCGATACCCAGACCCACCCCCACAGGGGGCGCCCCCCCAAGCACCGGGCCGGGCCCACCGTCAAAGCCGCCCACAACTGCGCAGGGTCAAGATGTCCCGGCACCACCAACTCCCGCCACAGCGCAGGCACCGCCTCCGCCAAACCCGGCCCCCCCGGCGGCGCTTGCTCCAGGGCCACTGCCTTTTCTTCGTGGCGATAGGCGACATGATCGACGGCGATCGCATCGAGGGTGCCATCCTGGAGGGCCGCAATCAGAGCTTGGCGATCGATCGCCGTGCCCAACGGGGGCAACACATAAAATTCCGGATTAAACGTTTGCAACGCCGTTTCCGGATAACAGAGATGTCGCCAAGTGGTGCTGGCGGTCACGGGCAGTCCCTGCGCCTTCGCCCGGGCGATCGCCGCCACCCCGCCGCCGTCGCGATCCGCATCAAATGCACCGGCGTTCCGGTGGTGGCCACCACCGCCAATACCGCCGCCAACGGAGCCACCTCGGCACTCACCGGCACCGATGGCAACCCCAACGCCAAGGACAGCGGCCCGTCCCACAGGCAGCCGTCCCCCGCCAACCCCCGATCCCACGCCCACAGCAACACCGGTTTCGCCAGCGGTCGCACATAGTCCAACGCCCGCCGGAGCAACCCCCAATCCGAGACCGGGTGAGGGCTGGCAAACCCCACCGCCGCCTTCATCGTCGCCAACTCCGCCAGGCGATCGCCCACCACCAAAGGGGCCCACGCCCCCCCAGTCCCCCACACCGAGCCGCCAAACAATCAAACACCAGCCCGTTCCCCCCCAGAGGGGAGCCGATTGGGGCA
>JAAUUG010000145.1 GCA_012031195.1 Oscillatoriales cyanobacterium SM2_1_8 | reverse complement strand
CGCCGCCGGCCGCCAGTCGTTGGGGCCCTGCCACCGGTTGAGCCACACCGTCAGCGCCAAATCCCGGGGGCTTTGGGCATAACCCGCCAAAGCTGGCAACGTCCGCAACCCTTCGGCCTGCACCGCCGCCACCCCCTCGCCGTACCCTGCGACCAAGCGCCCGGCAGCAACCGGATAGCGATCGCAAAAATCGGTGCGCAAAACCGCCAGCCCCCCCAACCATTCCCCTCGCAACAGGGTGCGCCCCAAGGCCGTCTCGGGGCGAAAAACTCCCCCAGGCAACGGATCGAGGCTGTAAAACCCGTCCACCGCCCCCTGCCGCAACGCGGCGATCGCCCCCTCGGGCCCCAACGGCACCCATTGCGCCTGGGGAAACAAACGCTGCCCCACCTGCAGGGGAAACCGTTCGGCGGCCACCCCCAATTTGGGGGCAGGGCCCGGGGGGCGGGAAGGCGATCAACCCATCGAGGGCGGTATCGGGGTGGCGGGGCAACACCGCAACAATCCGCAGCAAATCGGGATACCCCAGGGTCAGCAAGGCGAGGGTGGCCGCCGCCGGGACATTCGCCAAACCCACGACCTCCCGACGCACCAACGCCGCCGCCGCCGCCCGGGTCGAAGCAAAGGGCACCGGCTGCACCGTCACCCCCAACCGGGCAAATTCATCGTGTTGGAGGGCCCAAAAGAACGGCAGTCCGGAAACCGAAGGCCAATAGCCAATGCGCACCACCCCCGGATTTTCGTCGGCCAGTTGCCACGATCGCCCGGCGATCGCCGCCAACCCAAAGCCGATGCCGGCTCGCAACACCTGCCGCCGGTAAAATCGGGCCGAACCCCGGATGGTGCCCACCTTACCCTCGCTTCCGAGCTAAAAAGCCGGGCAGGTCGGGACGGGCACACTCTGCCCGCAAATGCCCAAAATCCCGCCAGAAATACAACGCCTCTTCGGGACTGCAGGTCGCCAAAAAGGCCTCCATATCCCCCAACAAACGCACCTGTTGGTAACGCCGTTGCATATGCTGAGCGGTTTCCCAAAAGTAATCGGCTTCTTCGTCGGTGCAAGACTGCAACCACTGTTCAATTTGCTGGAGCATCCAGGTCGAACGATGGGTGCGCCCTGCCGGCCCGAAACCTGCTCGCCGCCGACGGGGTGCAAAAGGAGAAGGTTGGGTCATGGTGCCCTAGCAATACACCACCCCCGAGGGTAAGGGGGGGGCCCCAATCCGGCGATAGGGAAAGAACGGAGGTTTGGCCCGAAAAAGTCGGATGATGCTAGGCGGAACGTTTGGGATTTTGGGTTTGCGCCAACAAATAAATGCGATCGCTGAGCACCCGTACGGTGTAAGCCATTTCGCCGTCGGTGGATTGCAGTTGGGCAATTTTGTCACAACTGTACATCACCGTGGTGTGGTCTTTGCCCCCCAAGGCTTCGCCAATTTTGGGCAAACTCAAGTTGGTGTGTTGCCGAATCAAATACATCGCCACTTGCCGCGCCCGCCCAATTTCCCGCCGTCGGGAACTGCCCTGCAAATCTTCCAACGACACGTCAAAATGCTCGGTCACCACCGACAATACCAACTCGGACGAAACTTCGATGGGTTCCTTGGGGGGATTCAAAACCGGCGCCACGTTCTCGACGGTCATCGGCAATCCCGAAATCGAAATGTAGGCCACCGCCCGCACCAAAGCCCCTTCCAATTCGCGAATGTTGGAAGTGTAACTGGCGGCAATGTAATGAATCACTTCGGGGGGAATCCGCAAATTGTCGTATTCGGCTTTCTTTTGCAAAATGGCCATCCGCGTTTCCAAATCGGGTGCCTGAATGTCGGCAATCAATCCCATCGAAAACCGTGAACACAACCGCTCTTGCAACCGTGGAATTTGCGCCGGGGGGCGATCGCTAACCAAAATAATCTGCTTGCCCGATTCGTAGAGGGCATTGAAGGTATGGAAAAATTCCTCTTGGGTGTACTCCTTGCCCTCGATAAACTGAATGTCGTCCACCAACAACATGTCGATGTCTCGGTACTGCTCCCGAAAGCCTTGCATGCTGTCTTTGCGAATGGCTGTTACCAAATCGTTGGTAAAATGCTCCGTAGAAACATAAAAGATACGGGCCTTGGGATCGATTTCCAAGCGGTAATGGGCGATCGCCTGCATCAGGTGGGTTTTGCCCAAGCCCACACCCCCGCACAAAAACAGGGGATTGAATTCCCGACCGGGGGACTCGGCTACGGCCAGGGCGGCGGCATGGGCCATGCGGTTGGTGGCCCCCACCACAAATCGGCTGAACGTGTACTTCGGGTTGAGGTTGGCATGGCGCGGCGATCGCGGACGGGCCGCCGGCAGGGTGCCCGCCGCCACATCAACGGAGATTTCCGCAGCCACTTCCGCAGCCACTTCGACGGCCAGACTGGGCGCCACTTCCGGGGGGAGGAGGCCCAACGCCGAGCTGCTGTAGCCGTTGGCGACAATCTCGATTTCGACCGGGTACCCCAAAATGTCGGTGACCGTAGCGGTCAGTTGTTGCCAGTAGTGTTTGGTCAGCCAGTTGCGGGCAAAGGGGTGGGTGGTACGCACCACCAAACGCTCGGCGGTCAACTCCTCGGCAACGGCCGTTTTTAACCACGTCTCGAAGGTGGGCAGGCTGATGTTGGGCTTCATCTGCTCCAAAACCTTCTGCCAGAGAGTATCGGCGGAAATGTCCACGGTCGTCGCTCGCATGGTACCGGTCGCAATTTGCGGGTAGACAATCTTAGCGCTAGTCAACGACCCTGTATAGCCAGTCCAAGGCCAGGGGGGTGTCTATCAAATCCTATGAATTTTTGATTTTTGCGGCCACCCGGGCTTTGGAGGATTTCCGCCCATCCCGGCTACAACGTAGGATGGATGGGATTGGTTTGGATTTTGCCCCGTTCTCACGATCGCCCATGGTGCCTGCGTTGTCCGACTTTGCCCCCCGTTCCGCTCCCTTCACCATTCCCTTCACCATCGCGTTAACCTTTGGCGACCCGGCGGGGATTGGCCCGGAGGTGGTGGCGAAGGCTTTGACCGACCAAACCTTGCGGAATTGGTTGCGGATGCAGCCTTGGCCGGTGCGTTTTGTGGTGGTGGGCGATCGCGTGGGCGGGTGGGATGATCTGGCCGATACCGACTTGGCGATCGTGTGGCAGGATTTGGCTACGAACGTAACGGTTTGTCCGGGAATTGGCAACGCGCAAACCGGCGAAGCCAGTTTCCAGTATTTGCAGGCGGCGATCGCCGGGGCGTTGCGGGGAGACTACGGGGCGATCGTGACGGCACCGATCGCCAAGCACGGTTGGCAGGCGGCGGGGCACACCTATCCAGGGCAAACGGAGGTGTTGGCGGCACGCACCCAGAGCGATCGCCCGGGGATGTTGTTTGCGGCGCGATCGCCCCATTCCGGCTGGGTGTTGCGGGTGTTGTTGGCGACGGTGCATATTCCCCTCTCCCAGGTGCCTTTGGTGCTCACGCCGGCATTGTTGACCACCAAACTGGACACGTTGCGGGACAGTTTGCGCCGGGATTTTGGCCTCGCGGGGGGAACCCTGGCGGTGGCGGGGTTGAATCCCCATGCCGGGGAAGGGGGTTACCTCGGTACCGAAGAGGAAACCTGGCTGAAACCGACGTTGGCGGTGTGGCAAGCGGCCAATCCTGATTGGCGGGTGTGGGGGCCGGTACCTCCGGATGCCCTGTGGGTGGGTGCGGCCCGCGCTTGGTACCATGGTGGAGAAGCCCCGATCGCCTATTTGGCTTTGTATCACGATCAGGGATTGATTCCGGTGAAAATGCTGGCGTTCGATCGCGCGGTCAACGTTACGGTGGGGTTGCCCTTTGTGCGCACTTCCCCCGATCATGGCACGGCCTTTGACATTGCCGGCCAGGGCATCGCCGACCCCAGCAGCATGATTGCGGCCATCCAATGGGCGATCGAGTTGACCGCCCAGCGGCGCGGTGCGGGGAGCAGAACCAACCTGTAGACGGCAATCGGATGGGGGGCGGTGGGTGGCGATCGCCGCCAATGTAGTACTGTGAAGGACGGCCATCCACGAGGACACTATGGACACCCCAGCCGTGCTGACGGTTAGCGCGCGATCGCCGTTGCGGGGACGCATTGCCGTACCGGGCGACAAATCCATTTCCCACCGGGCGCTGATGTTGGGTTCGTTGGCGGAGGGGGAAACCACCATTCGCGGGTTGTTGTTGGGGGAAGACCCCCGCAGCACGGCGGCCTGTTTTCGGGCATTGGGGGCAGAAATTTCGGAATTAAACTCGGAATTGGTGAGGGTACGGGGCATCGGCTTGGGCAATTTGCAGGAACCGGCGGACATTTTGGATGCGGGCAATTCCGGCACCACCATGCGGTTGATGTTGGGCATTTTGGCCAGCCATCCCGATCGCTTTTTTGCCATCACGGGCGATCGCTCGTTGCGGAGCCGGCCCATGGGACGGGTGGCGGAGCCGTTGCGGCAGATGGGGGCCCGCATTTGGGGGCGAGAAGGGGGCAAACTCGCGCCGTTGGCGGTCTGGGGCGAAAAACTGCAACCTCGGGCCTACCAATCGCCGGTGGCTTCGGCCCAAGTGAAATCCTGTTTGTTGTTGGCGGGGTTGATGGTGGACGGCGAAACCTCGGTAACGGAGCCCTTTCGCTCGCGGGATCACAGCGAACGGATGTTGGCAGCCTTTGGCGCGGCGGTCAGCGTAGACGGCAACACGGCGGCGGTGCGGGGGCCGGCCCGGTTGCGGGGTCAGGAGGCGATCGTGCCTGGGGACATCAGTTCGGCTGCGTTTTGGCTGGTGGCCGGTTCGATTGTGCCCGATTCGGAATTAACCATCGAAAATGTGGGGGTGAACCCCACCCGCACCGGTGTTTTGGATATCCTCCGGGAAATGGGCGCCGATATTGTGCTGGAAAACCCCCGGGAAGCCATGGGGGAACCGGTGGCCGATCTGCGGGTGCGGACGGCTCCCCTGCGGGGCTGCGACATTGGCGGGGAAGTGATTCCCCGGGCGATCGACGAACTGCCGGTGTTGGCGGTGGCCGCGGCCTGCGCCCAAGGACGTACCACCCTGCGGGATGCTGCCGAACTGCGGGTGAAAGAGAGCGATCGCATTGCGGCCATGGCCCACGAACTCAGCGCGTTGGGGGTTACGTTGCGGGAACACCCGGACGGTCTGGAAATTGAGGGCGAGGCCCGTTGGCACGGCGGCGAAGTGCGCACCTACGACGATCACCGGATTGCCATGAGTTTGGCGATCGCCGCGTTGGTGGCGCCGGAACCGGTGGCGATTCAAGGCATGGGCTGCGCCGCCATTTCCTACCCCACGTTTGTCCCTACTTTGGCGGAATTGGGGGTCAACCTCCTCACCGCCGAATGTAGCGAGCAATAAGGTAAGTATCTTCGTCGTCCTCGTCTTCGTCCTCTTCTTCCTCCTCCACGACGGGGGGAGGGGTTTGGGTGTTGGGGCGACGGGGTGAATCCCGCGGTTCGGCGTCCAAATCGTCCAGCCAATCGGCCTCGTCTTCGTTGGCAGGCGGCGGCGCGGCCCGGGGGCGGGTGGCGACGGGATCCGGCGAACGCACCGGACGGGGAGGCCACAACCACCGGGCGATCGCCCCCAAAACGGCCCCAATCCCCAAGGCACGATCGCCATCCACACCCCCAACGGCAACGGGGGCAGAGGTATTCCCAGCACCACCACCGCCACCGGCCCCAGGTTTTCCACCACCAACAGGCCCGCCAGCCCCAGCAGAATTAGCGCTCCGATTCCCGCCATCGCCCCATTGCTCCTACATCCATCCCCAGTTGATCCAACACCCGCGCCACCACAAAATCCACCAAATCTTCGATGGTCTGGGGGCGATGGTACCAAGCCGGGATCGCCGGCACCACCCGGACCCCGGCCTCCGCCAAAGCCAGCAAATTGCGCAGGTGAATCACGCTGAAGGGGGTTTCCCGGGGCACCACCACCAACGGTCGCCCTTCTTTAAGGTGGACATCGGCAGCCCGCTCCAACAAGTCGGTGCTGAGGCCCGCCGCAATTTTGGCGACGGTGCCCATGCTGCAGGGAATCACGATCATGCCCTGGGTACGGTAGGAACCGCTGGCCAGGGTCGCCCCCAAATCCGCCCAATTGTGGCACCGGAGTTGCCCCCCCGTCTCCTGGCATTGTTCCCGCCAAAAGGCCGCCTGGGGTTCCGGGCTGGCCGGCAACACCCCCAAACCCTCCTCGCGCCACACCGCCTGGGCCCCCTTCGAGGCTACCAACTCCACCGTGTGTCCGCCGCGCAACAAATACTTCAGCAGGCGCACCGCATAAACCATGCCGGAGGCACCGGATACCCCAATCGCCAAGGGCAAGGTCATGGGTAGGCTGGGCGCGGCAAGGGCCCAAACCGCTCCGGTGGGTAAAACCGGAAAACGGCTCGCCCAATCAGGTTCCGCCGGGGCAGGTACCCCCACACGTGGGAATCGTTGCTGTTGTTGCGGTTGTCGCCCATCACCCAATAGGCATTGGCCGGTACGGTCAAAGTCGCCGCCCCCTCGCCATCCGGCACCACCAAGGTGTATTGGATGGGTTCGGCCAGGTAGGGCTCCGGCAAAGGCTCGCCGTTGGCATACACCCGGCCGTTCTGAATTTGGAGGCGATCGCCCGGCAGTCCCACAATCCGCTTGATGTAGGCGCGCTGGCGGTCGGTCTCCCCCGGTGGATAGAACACGACAATGTCCCCTCGCTGGGGCTGCCAAAATCGATAGGAGACTTTTTCGACGGCAATGCGATCGCCAACCTGCAACGTTGGCTCCATCGAACCGGAGGGAATGTAGCGCGGCTCCACCACCCAAAACCGCAGCGTCAACGCCACCACCAAGGCGATCGCCAAAACCTTTAGGTTGTCTGCCCAGCCCTTCTGCCACCAAGGCATGGCCGATGCAGCTTCCGGCGGCGCGTTTTCGGTGGAAGAACGAGGTAAGGTCATGGGCCCATTTTAGCCTACGGCGCGGCGGAAGATCCGTGCCACAGACGGGCACAGCCGATTAGCCCCAACCGATTGGCCACAATTTCGATGGGGAAATCCACCGTCACCTCGGCGTGTTTGGCGTTGCCCCCCCCCAAATACAACCGGTCAAAGTTGAAAATGGGCTGCAACGTGGCGATTGCCCGATTCAGGTTCTTGTTCCAACGCCCTTTGCCATCCCGCTCCAACGCTGCATTCCCCAACCAATCCTCGTACCGGAGGTTGTCCCGCCAAGGGTGCTGCCCCAATTCCAGGTTGGGCACAAGCTGTCCATCCAAAAACAACGCCGATCCCAAACCGGTGCCCAGGGTCAACACCAATTCCACCCCCTGGCCCTGCCTCGCCGCCATCCCCTGCACATCGGCATCGTTGGCCACCCGCACCGGTTTGCCCAAGCGCTCGGCCAGCACGGTCGCCAACGGAAAATCTTCCCAGGAAGACCCCAAATTGACCGCCCCCCGGGTGATCCCCCCCCTGCACAATCCCCGGAAAGCCCA